>NZ_JBJGZK010000026.1:0-64718 GCF_054050475.1 Geodermatophilus sp. SYSU D00525 | reverse complement strand
GCGGGCGCGCCCGCTCGGGGGGCGGGGTGGGGGGGGGTGGGGGGGGCGGGGCCCCCCCCCCGCGGGGGCGCCCCCCCCCCCCCCCCCCCCCCCCCCCCCCGACCGGGTGGATCAGGACTCGAAGGCGGCGTCGATGTACTGGTCGACGTTCTCCGCGGTGACGACCGGCGCGTTGAGCACGGTCCGGCGCGGGACGCCCTGCGAGGTCAGGTCCGACAGGCTCTTGTCCTGCGCGACGAGCCGGGCGAGCTTGATGCCGTCGGCGGCCTGCGTGTGCGGGTAGATGACCGTCGCCTGGAGGACCGAGTTGCCCTCCTGGATCGCCCGCATGGCGTTGGCCGAGCCGGCGCCGCCGACCATGAAGAACTCGTCGCGGCCGGCGTTCTCGATGGCGGCCAGGACGCCGACGCCCTGGTCGTCGTCGTGGTTCCAGATGGCGTCGATCTGCGGCGCGGCCTGGAGCAGGTTGGCCGCGGCCTCCTCGCCGCCCTCGACGGTGAAGTCGGCGGCGACGCGGTTGTCGACGTCGAGACCGCACTCCGCCAGCGCGTCGGCGAAGCCCTGGCTGCGGTCCTGGGTCAGCGGCAGCGAGTCGATGCCGGCGATCTCCGCGACGACGGCGTCGGGGTTGTCGCCCAGCTGCTCGCAGATGTAGGTGCCGGCGGAGACACCCATGCCGTAGTTGTCGCCGAGGACCGTCGCCCGGGCGGCGAACGGGCTGTCGAACTCGCGGTCGACGTTGATGACCGCGATGCCTGCCTCCATCGCCTGCAGCGCGACCGGGGTCATCGCCGCGCCGTCGAAGGGCAGCAGCACGATCGCGTCGACGCCGTCGTTGATGAACGTCTCCACCTGGCTGATCTGGGTGCTGACGTCGTTGGTGCCCTCCGCGACCACCAGCTCGACGTCCTCGTAGTTCTCGGCCTCGGCGCGGGCGGCCTCGGTGATGCCGGCCATCCAGCCGTGGTCGGCGGCCGGCGCCGAGAAGCCGATGGTGACGGTGTCGCCGGCCTCGTCGTTGTCGCTGGCGGCCTGGTTGCCCCCGCCGCCGCCGCCCGACGCCTCCGGGGTGTTGCTCGTGCAGCCGGCCACGAGCACGCCCGCGCTGAGCAGGGCGACCGTGGCGTACGGCAGGCGGCGGAACGGACGCTGCCTCGTTGCAGACATGCTCTCTCCTCGGGTGTCGCCCCCTCTCCGGAGGCGGGTGGGCTGCCACCGGACGGGGGTCCGGTGGGTGGTGCGGTCCGGCGCGCGGGTCGCGCGCCGGGAGTCAGAGGGTCTTGCCGCTCGAGGCCGGGCGGGTGCCGCCCGGTCCGCCCTCGACGGCCGAGCCGCCGGAGACCGCCCCGCCCGGGCCGCCCGGGCCGCCCGTGGCGGGCAGGCCGCCGGACGGCGGTCCCGCGGTGGGCCGGCGGAAGCTGAAACCGCCGGTGGCCAGCCGCTGCTGCAGCAGGACGGCGAGGACGATGATCACGCCGGTCGCCACGGCCTGCGCCGAGCTCGACAGGTTGTTGAGCGTGAAGATGTTGCCGAGCGTCTCGAAGACGAGGACGCCGAAGACGGTGCCGACGATCGTCCCGCGCCCGCCGATGAGCAGCGTCCCGCCGATGACGACCGCGGCGATGGCGTCGAGCTCGTAGAGCGTGCCGTGGGTCGAGCTGCCCGTCGTCGTCCGCGCCATCATCATCACCGCGGCGATGCCGCAGGTGATGCCGGAGAGCACGTAGAGCTTGACGGTGTGCCGCTGCACGCGGATGCCCGCGAGGCGGGCGGCCTCGGCGTTGCCGCCGACCGCGAAGGTGCGCCGGCCGAAGGTGGTCCGGTTGAGCAGCACCCACCCGGCGATCGCGACCAGCGCGAAGATGATCACCAGCGTCGGGATGCCGAGCACGTCACCGGAGAAGAAGGCCAGGAAGTCCCGGTCCCGCACGATCTGGGTGCGCCGGTTCGCGATGATCTCCGCCAGGCCGCGGGCGGCGGTGAGCATGGCCAGGGTGGCGATGAAGGCGGCGAGCCTGCCGTAGGCGATGACCACGCCGTTGATCAGCCCGGCCACCGCGCCGACGACCAGCGCGGTGAAGACCATGACGATCCAGTGGAAGTCCTCGGCCATCTGCTGGGTGGCCAGCGTGGTGGCCCACACCGACGCCAGCGCCACCAGGGCCCCGACCGACAGGTCGATGCCGCCGCCGATGATCACGAACGTCATCCCGACGCTGACCACGCCGATGACCGAGGCCAGCCGCAGGATGGTCAGGATGTTGTCGACGTCGGCGAAGCGGTCCCCCGCCGTGATCACGCCGACCACGCACAGGACGACCAGGGCGACGACCAGGCCCAGGTTGCGGCCGGCGGCGCCGCCCAGGAAACCGCCGGGACCGCCCCGGCGGGCCTGCTCCTTGCCCGTCCCCGTGACCAGCGCCGTGCTGCCCTCACTCATGCGACGTCCCCTTCGTGCACCGGGACGCCGTGCGTCGACGTCCCCTCCATGACCAGGTCGAGCACGCGGTGCTCGTCGAGGGCCGAGGCGGGCTCCTCCGCCAGCACCCGGCCCTCCGCGACGACGAGGACCCGGTCGGCCAGACCGAGCACCTCCGGGATCTCGCTGGAGACGACGACCACCGCGACGCCGCGGTCGGCGAGGTCGCGCACCAGCGCGTAGATCTCCGAGCGCGCCCCGACGTCGACGCCGCGGGTGGGCTCGTCGAGCAGCAGCACCCGGCAGTCGCGCAGCAGCCAGCGGGCGAGCACGACCTTCTGCTGGTTGCCGCCGGACAGCGTCCGCACCTCGCGGGTGACGTCGGCCGGGCGGACCTCCAGCGCGCTCACCTGCTCGCGGGCGGCGTCGCGCTCGGCGGAGCCGGACAGGAAGCCGCCGCGGGCGAAGCGGGCCAGGCTGGAGATGCTGATGTTGCGGGCGACGGACTCGCCCAGCAGCAGCGCCTGGCTCTTGCGCTCCTCCGGCGCGAGCCCGACGCCCGCGGCCACCGCGACGCCGACGTCGCCGTGCCGCAGCCGGCGCCCGTCCACGCGGACGGTGCCGCCGGTGGCGCGGCGGGCGCCGTAGACGGTCTCGAGGATCTCCGACCGGCCCGAGCCGACCAGCCCGGCCAGCCCGACGATCTCGCCCGGCCGCACGGTGAAGGAGACGTCGGTGAAGGAGCCGCGCAGCGACAGACCCTCGACCTCGAGCACCGGCTCGGCGGTGGGCGCGGGCCGGTGGTGGCGCTCCGGGAAGACGTACTCGATGTCCCGGCCGGTCATCAGGGTGATGACCTCGCGGGTCGGCGTCTCCCGGGCCGGCAGCCCGGTGGCGACGGTCCGGCCGTCCTTGAGGACGGTGATCCGGTCGCCGATCTCGCGGATCTCCTCCAGCCGGTGGGAGATGTAGACGACGGCGACGTCGTGGGCGGTGAGGTCGCGGATGACCGTGAACAGCCGCTCGACCTCCTCGTTGTCGAGGACCGCCGAGGGCTCGTCCATGATGATCAGCCGCGCGTCCTGGGACAGCGCCCGCGCGATGCTCACCATCTGCTGGGAGGCCGCTGGCAGCGACCCGACCTCGGCGCCCGGGCGGATCTCGGGGTGGCCGAGCCGGGTGAGCAGCTCCCCCGCCCGCCGGTTGAGCTCGCGCGGCCGCACGAAGCCCATCTGGGCCTGCTCCCGGCCGAGGAAGACGTTGTCGGCGACGGTGAGCCCGGCGACGAGGTCCAGTTCCTGGTAGATCGTCGCGATGCCCAGGCCCAGCGCGGCCTGCGGCGTGGACAGCCGGACCTGCTCGCCGCGCCAGGAGATGACGCCCTCGTCGGGCTGGTGGGCACCGGCGAGGACCTTGATCAGGGTCGACTTGCCGGCGCCGTTCTGGCCGAGGAGGCAGTGCACCTCCCCCGCGCGGACGTCGAGGTCCACGCCACCGAGCGCGCGGACGCCCGGGAAGGTCTTGACGATGCCGTGCATCTCCAACAGCGGCGGTCCTGCCGGGGGCATGGCCTCACCTCGGACTTCTGCTCAACGCTGACCATTAGTCTGTGCAGCGGTGACCATATGAACGGAGTCACAAGGGGTCAAGACTCCGTGAGCGGTGTCACCGAACCGAGACCTGCAGCGCCCAGGCCAGGGGCGGAAATGGCCATTTCTGTCGCCTCCTGGCGACAGACGGTGACTCAGCGCGCGAGGGCCTGGTGGACGGAGTCCTCGTCGAGGTAGCCCTGGATGGCCATGAGCGCGGCGCCCACCCGGCCGGACAGGTCGGGGGCGTCGCTGACGCTGATCTCCAGCGCGCGGGCGGCCAGCGGCATCGAGCGGCCGTACACCGCCTCGCGGATGCCGGCCAGCAGCGGCGCGCCGGCCTGCGCGACCCCGCCGGTCATCACGATCCGGTGCGGGTTGAAGAAGTTGACCAGCGCGGCCAGCACCGTGCCGATGGTGCGCCCGGCCCGCCGGACCAGCTCCAGCGCCGGGCCGTCGCCCTGCGCGGCGAGCTCGATGACCTGCCGGGTGCTGGTCACCGGCAGCCCCGCCTCGACGGCGTCGCGCAGCAGCGCGCCACCGCCGGCGAGCGCCTCGAGGCAGTTCTCGTTGCCGCACCGGCAGAGCACCGTGCGGCCGTCCGGCGTCGGCACGTGGATGTGCCCGATGTCACCGGCGCTGCCCTGCGCGCCCCGGTAGACCTCGCCGTCGACGATGACCCCGCAGCCGATGCCGGTGCCGACCTTGACCACCAGCACGTCCTCGGCCGAGCCGCCGACGCCGATCTCCCCGAGCGCCATGACGTTGACGTCGTTGTCGACGAGGACCGGGCAGCCGTAGCGGGCGAAGGCGCCGGGGATGTCGTGGTCGTGCCAGCCCGGCATGATCGGCGGGTGCGACGGCCGGCCGGTCGAGAACTCCACCGGCCCCGGCACGCCCACCCCGACGGCGCACACGTCGGCCGGGGTCAGCCCGGCGTCGGCGAGCACCTTCTGCGCCAGCCGGTCCACCTCGGCGAGCACCACGTCGGGACCGTCGGCGATGTCGATCGGGTGCCCGACGGTGGCCAGGATCTGCGCGGACAGGTCGGTGACCGCGACGTCGACGCTGGTGACCCCCAGGTCGACGGCGAGCACGCAGCCGGCGCCGCTGTTGAACCGCAGCAGGGTCGGGGGGCGCCCGCCGGTGCTGCCGCCGCGGCCGCCCTCCTGCAGCAGGCCGGCGGCGATCAGCTGGTCGACGCGAGCGCTGACGGTGTTGCGCGCGGCCCCGGTGAGCGCGACCAGCTCCGCGCGGCTCCGCGCGCGGCCGGTGCGCACGTGGTGCAGCAGTGCGCCGGCCGAGGCGGACGTGGAGGCCATGCCGTCATGGTGACACGCCGGAGGCGCGTCCCCCCTCCTCCGCGACCGCCGCCGTTCCGAGAACCTCCCGGAGGACGGCGGCGACGGCGTCCGGGTGGGTCTGCACCGTCATGTGCCCCGCCCCGGGCACCTCGACCACCCGGCCCGACGGCGCGGCGGCGGCCACCGCGGCGGCCCAGTCGGCGTCGCAGAGCCGGTCCCGCGTGCCGCGGACGACGGTCACCGGGACGCCGACGCGGCGCAGCCGGACGTCGATGCGGTCGGGCGCGGCCACCCGCCACAGCGCCCGCATCGCCCGCGGGCCGGTGGTCAGCCACTGGGCGACGATCAGCGGCGCCTGCCACCAGGGCTCGTGCAGCGCGGTCCGCAGCCACCGCCCGGCCAGCCGGGCGGGCCGGCGCAGCCGCGGGTCGGTCGACGGGCCGAGCAGGACGACGCCGGCCACCCGGGGGTCGACGGCGGCCGCGGCCACCACCTGGCAGCCCTGCGAGTGGCCGGCCAGCACGACCGGGCCGGGGCCGAGCCGGTCCCGCAGCCGGGCGGCCAGCGCGTCGAGCGGGGGCACAGGTGCAGACCGGCCCATCCCGGGTAGGAGCACGACGTCGGCGGGCGACCGCCGGCGCAGCCGTGACCACGACCGCCCGTCCAGGCCCAGCCCCGGGACGACCACGAGCCGGGGGATGACGACGGGCACCGACCTGGTTGTACCGGGCAGGACCGGGCACCGCGAGTGCACCGGCGGAGGGCAGCCGTGACGGGGATCACCCCCCGGACCGGCCCGCCGGGAGACAGCGGGGCCCCTGACGGGAGAGGATCAGTCATCATGACGACATCACCTGCAGCCACCGCCAGCTCTTCGACCGGCCGGCCGCGGGTGGTGATCATCGGCTCCGGCTTCGGCGGCCTGTTCGCCGCGAAGGCCCTGCGCAACGCCGACGTCGACGTCACGGTGGTCGCCAAGACCGGCCACCACCTCTTCCAGCCGCTGCTCTACCAGGTGGCCACCGGCATCCTCTCCGAGGGCGAGATCGCCCCGGCCACCCGCGAGGTGCTGCGCCACCAGAAGAACGCCAAGGTCGTCCTCGGCGAGGTCGTGGACATCGACGTGGACACCCGCACGGTCACCTCCACCGTGCTCGGCCGCACCACGATCCACCCCTACGACGAGCTGATCGTCGCCGCCGGCGCCGGGCAGTCGTACTTCGGCAACGACCGGTTCGCCGAGTTCGCCCCCGGCATGAAGAGCATCGACGACGCCCTCGAGCTGCGCGGCCGCATCTTCGGCGCGTTCGAGCTGGCCGAGCTCGCCACCGACCCCGCCGAGGTCGACCGGCTGATGACCTTCGTGGTCGTCGGCGCCGGCCCGACCGGTGTGGAGATGGCCGGGCAGATCGCCGAGCTCGCGCACCGCACGCTGCGCCGCGACTTCCGCAACATCGACCCGCAGCGGGCCCGCATCATCCTGCTCGACGGTGCGCCGCAGGTGCTGCCGCCGTTCGGGCCCAAGCTCGGCGAGAAGGCCCGCCGGCACCTCAACGAGATCGGCGTCGAGGTGCAGCTCGGCGCGCTGGTCACCGACATGGACGCCGACGGCCTGACCGTCAAGGACGCCGACGGCCAGCTGCGCCGCATCTCGGCGGCCACCAAGGTGTGGGCCGCCGGCGTGCAGGCCTCGCCGCTGGGCCGGCTGCTCGGGGACAGGACCGGCGCCGAGGTCGACCGAGCCGGGCGCCTGTCGGTCCAGTCCGACCTGACGCTGCCCGGCCACCCCGAGATCCACGTCGTCGGCGACATGGCCAACCACCCGGACAAGCTGCCCGGCGTCGCGCAGGTGGCCATCCAGGGCGGGCGCTACGCCGCCGACCAGATCAAGCGCCGGCTGGCCGGCAAGGCGCCGCGGGGCGCGTTCCGGTACCGCGACAAGGGCAACATGGCGACGATCTCGCGGTTCTCCGCGGTCGCCGACATCAAGAAGATGAAGTTCGAGGGCTTCATCGCCTGGGTGATCTGGCTGGTGGTGCACCTCTTCTACATCATCGGCTTCAAGAGCCGGGTCACCACGGTGCTGCACTGGATGGTCAGCTTCCTGGGCCGCGGCCGCTCGCAGCGGGTGGCCACCCAGCAGCAGGTCTACGGCCGGCTGGCGCTGGAGAAGCTCGGCCCCGGCTTCGAGGCGTCGAAGACCGGCGGGCCGAAGGACCACCCGCAGACCCCCGACGAGGTCAACGGCGAGCAGCAGCACGACTTCGTCGGCCGCCGCACCGCGTAGCCACCGCACGTCCCGACGGCCCGGACCCCTCGCGGGGCCCGGGCCGTCGCGCGTCCGGGCTCAGCGCACGCAGGTGCTCGGCGCAGCCAGGTGCTCGGCGCAGCCAGGTGCTCAGCGCAGCCAGGTGTCCAGCGCCGCGGTGACCAGCTCGCGGGTCACGACGTGGCCGCCGTCGAACTCGTCGTAGGTGACGTCGTACCCGGCGGCGGCGAGGTCCCGGAACACCCGGCGGCCGCAGCGCTCCACCGGCAGCACGCGGTCGTGGGTGCCGTGGGCGATCCAGATCCGGGGCCGGCCGGTGCGGCCCGGCGGGGCGGTGAAGCCCGGCGAGAACGCGAGCAGCGCCTCGAACAGGTCGCCGTTGGCCAGCCCGAGCGAGAGCGCATAGGAGCCGCCGTCGGAGAACCCGCCGAGCGCGATCCGCGAGACCGCGAGCCCGGCGGCGACCTGCTCCAGCGCGGCGTCGAGGACCGCCACGTCCCGGCCGAGCCCGCCGGCCAGCAGGTCCCAGGTCGAGGCGACCGAGGAGGTCGCGAGGACGGCGACCCCGCGGGCGGTGGCGACGTCGCCGACCGCGGCCAGCGAGTGGTCCGCCGTCCCGCCCGCGCCGTGGCAGAACACCAGCAGCGGTCGCGGGCCGGCCGGTCCGCCGGGGACGGCGACCAGCGCCTCCGGGCCGCCGAGGTCCAGCGCGGTGGTGCCGGGCGGCAGCGGCGGGCCGGCCGGCTGCGGGCCCGGGCGGGCGTCGAGGCGGCCGGCAGCGGCGGGGGCGGCCACGGCTAGACGGCGTGCGCGACCGGCGGCACGTGCTCGTCGGGCCGCTCGAGGTGCAGCGGCTGCACCGGCGTCGTCTCCTCCAGGTAGAGCAGGGCGTCGTAGCGGTCGCCGGTCACCGTGGGCACGTAGTTGCCCCAGCGCTCGCGCTCGGGCCGGTAGACGACGCCGATCGCCCGGTGCCCCAGCCGCCGGTCCAGCCAGCCCGGGCGCTCTCCGCGCGGGACGACGACGAGCGCGTCGTGCCCGACCTCGCGGTGCAGCAGGTCCTCGAGGCTGCCCTCCCGGGCGGGCGGCACGGTCATCCGCTCCATCTGCGCACCCCACTCCCGTCCGGCGACGACGCCGCCGCGGTGGCCGGCGAAGCCCACCAGGACGACGTCGCCGGTGCCGTGCCGCTCGCGCAGCAGCCGGCCGAGGTTGGTCATGCCGGCGTCGGCCATGTCGGTGGCCCGGGCGTCGCCGACGTGCGTGTTGTGCTCCCAGACCACGGCCTTCGCGCCGGTGTGGTCCACCAGCCGGTCCAGGGTGTCGGCCATGTGGACGTCGCGGACGTTCCACGACTCCGCGGAGCCGCCGACCATCGCCCGGTAGTAGCGCTCCGCGCCGACGACCACCGCGGCGTTCTGCTCGGCGGCGAACCGGTCGTCGGGGTCGTCGTCCGCGCCGCGCCGCTCGCACAGCCGCCGCAGCAGCGCGACGACGGTCTCCTCGCACGCCGCCGGGGCGAAGCGCTGGGCGAAGGCGTACTCGGCACCGTCCTCGCCGAAGGGCTCGAAGCAGCGCAGGGCCTGCCTGGCCGCGTCGACGTGCCCGGGCTCGTGCTCCCGCACCCAGGCCAGCAGCTCGTGCATCGAGTCCCAGAGGCTGTAGACGTCCAGGCCGGCGAAGCGCACCCGCCCGGCCTCGGGGCGGCCGGCGTTGACCCCGCGCAGCCAGCGGCAGAAGTCGACGACGTCGTCGTTGGCCCACATCCAGGTCGGCCAGCGGGCGATGGCGTCCAGCGCCGCCCGCGGGTCCTCGGCGCCGCCGGGCCGCAGCCGCACGCTGCGGTCGACGCGGGCGCAGTCGGGCCAGTCCCCCTCGACCGCCACCAGCCCGAACCCGCGCTCCTCGACCAGCCGGCGGGTCAGCGCGGCGCGCCAGGCGTAGTACTCGTGCGTGCCGTGGCTGGCCTCGCCGACCGCAACCAGGCGCGCGTCCCCGATGCGCTCGAGCAGCGGGTCGAGGTCGGCGTCGTCGCGCAGCGGGCCGGCCGGCTGACCGAAGCCGTCCATTCAGGACCTCCCGGCCGCCCCCTCGCGGACGACCCACTCCGCGACCGCCCGGCGGTCGCCCGTGCGCAGCCAGGTGCTCCGCTGCCGCGCCGCCGACGTACCCCGGCCGAGCAGGTCCTGCACCCGGGCGGTCACCTCGTCCCACTCCCCCGCCGTGGTCAGGTCCTCCTCCAGCTCGGCCAGCAGCCCGGTCACCGCGGTGGGGGCGTCGACCAGCTCCTCGCGCAGCGGGTCGTACAGCGGGCCCGACAACCCGGAGCGCGCCGCCCGCCACCGCGCCGCCCGCAGCACCTCCGGCCGCAGGTCGGGCACCGGCTCCCCCCGCTGCGCCCGCCCCGCGAGCACCCGCACCAGCGAGCGGACCAGCGCGGCGTGCAGGACGGCGTCGTCGAGGGTGGTGCAGACGTCGGCCAGCCGGAACTCGATCGTGGGCAGCCGGGCCGAGGGGCGGACGTCCCAGTACAGGTGCGACCCGTCGGCCACCACGCCGGAGGCGACCAGCGCGGCCAGCACCCGGCGGTAGCCGTCGGCGTCGCCGAGCGGCTCGGGGGCGCCGGCGTGCGGGAAGCGGGTCCACCACAGCGTCCGCCAGGACTCGTAGCCGGTGTCGACGCCGTCGTGGAACGGGGAGCTGCCGGTCATGGCGAGCAGCACCGGGAGGTAGGGGCGGGTGCGGTCGAGCACGGCGACGGCGGTGTCGAGGTCGGGGACGCCGACGTGCACGTGGCAGCCGCAGATGTCCTGCTGCCGCGCCAGCCCGGCCCAGCGGTCGACCATCGCCTCGTACCGCTCGCCCGGGGTGACCGGCATGGTGTGCCAGGAGTCCCACGGGTGGGTGGAGGCCGGCAGGAGCAGCAGGCCGTCCCGCTCGGCCGCGGCGGCCGCCTCGGTGCGGGCCGCCACCAGCTCGGCGCGCACCTGCTCGAGCGTGGTGCACACGCCGGTGGCGATCTCCAGCTGCGTGGTGGCGATCTCCGGGTGCACCCGCTGCCCGGCCTCGCCGGCGAGCGCCGCCGCGGACGCCCGCGGGCCCGGCGTCAGCTCCAGGGTGTCCGGGGAGACGAGGTGGAACTCCTCCTCGACGCCGAGGGTGCGCCCGACCGCGGCTCCCTCGGTCTGCAGGCCGTCGGTGCGCACGCCCCTCCTCGGTGCCGGTCCGGTCGCCGGGGGGGCCGACGCTACGGCCGCCGCCGCCCCGCCGCACCTGCTGCCCGGCGCGCGCGGGACACCTCCGGCCGTTCACGCAGGGCGGAACGGAGGGGGTGGCAGCGCGGTCCGGCGAGGCGTCCACTGGTCGGTGCAACGCTGTAATCAGAACCGGAGGTGGACCGTGGCCCGACCCGACACCGACGCGGCCCTGGACGCCTACTCCCAGGTGGTCACCGCGGTCGCCGCCGACCTCACCCCGCACGTCGCCGCCCTGCAGGTGACCGCCCCCGACGGCCGGGCCGGCGCCGGCTCCGCGGTCGTCGTCCCCGGCGACGGGCTGATGCTCACCAACGCGCACGTCGTCGGCCGGGCGCGCAGCGGGCGCGCGGTGTTCGGCGACGGCACCGAGACGCCGGTCGAGGTGGTGGGCTCCGACCCGCTGTCCGACCTCGCCGTCGTCCGGGCGACCGCCGGCGCCCCCGAGCCCGCGGAGCTCGGCGACGCCGCGCAGCTGCGGGTCGGCCAGCTCGTCGTCGCCGTCGGCAACCCGCTCGGGCTGGCCGGCTCGGTGACCGCGGGCGTGGTCAGCGGCCTGGGCCGCTCGCTGCCCACCCGGGACGGGCGCACCGCCCGGGTGGTCGAGGACGTCATCCAGACCGACGCCGCGCTCAACCCGGGCAACTCCGGCGGCGCGCTCGCCGACTCGGCCAGCCGGGTGGTCGGCATCAACACCGCGGTCGCCGGGTGGGGCCTGGGGCTGGCCGTGCCGGTCAACGCCACCACCCGCCGGATCGTCGACGCGCTGGTCCGCGACGGGCGGGTGCGCCGCGCCTACCTGGGCCTGGTCAGCAGCCCCGCGCCGCTGCCGGCCCCGCTGGCCGAGCGCACCGGCCGGCGCCGCGGCCTGCGGGTGGTCGACGTCGTCCCGGGCTCGCCGGCCGACCGGGCCGGGCTGCGCGCCGGCGACCTGGTGCTGGAGGCCGGACGGGCGCCGGTGGCCGAGGCGCAGAGCCTGCAGCGGCTGCTGTTCGCCGAGGCGATCGGCCGGCCGCTGCCGGTCACCGTGTACCGGCTCGGGGCGATGGTCGACGTCATCGCGGTGCCCACCGAGCTCACCGGCTGACCCTCCCCGGCGACCCTCCCTCCGAGGGGGACGGCCGTTCCCGCGCTCAGGACGGGCGTGATGGGTGACGATGTCGTCCGCAACGGAGGGAGGTCCCGTGCACGGTGACCGCAGGGGCGGGCTGGGCCTGCTCGCGCTGCTCTACGGCTGCGCCGCCGTCCTGTGTGCCGCCGGCGCGCTGTGGCCGATGCACCCCCGGACGCCGGTGGTCCTGCTGACGGCGCTCGCGGCCGTCGGCGGGCTCGGCTCCGCGGCGCTGTGGCACGTGCGCGACCGCGCGCCGACGGGCCGCTCCCCCATGGCCCTCGTGCACGCCGCCCTCGCCCTGCTGTCCCTGCTCACGGCGCTGCTCGCCTGGCGCTCGGTCACCGCGGTCGGCGTCGTCGGCCTCGGCCCGGTCGTGGTGGCGCTCGGGGTGCTCGCCGGCCACGTGCTGCCGCCGGCGCAGGCGCGGCTGCACGTCGCGGGCGGCGTCGCCGTCGTCACCGCCGGGGCGCTCGCCGCGACGCCGGAGGGGTTCCTCTCCGCCTGGCTGGCCGCCGTCGCCACGGTCGCGGTGCTCACCGAGGCGCAGATCCGGCAGTCGGGGGCGCTGCGCCGCGCGGCCGGCACCGACCCGCTGACGGGGGTGGCCAACCGCCGCGCCTGGGAGGCCGAGTCCGCCCGGCTGCTCGCCCACGCGCAGCGCACCGGCGAGCCGCTGACCGTCGTGGTCCTCGACCTCGACGGGTTCAAGGCCGTCAACGACACCGAGGGCCACTCCGCGGGTGATGCGCTGCTGCGCTCCCTCGCCACGGCCTGGAGCCGGGAGCTGCGCCGTTCCGACGTGCTCGGCCGCCTCGGCGGGGACGAGTTCGTGCTCTGCCTGCCCGGCACCGGCACCGACCGCTGCGCCGAGCTGCTGGACCGGCTGCGCGCCGTCTCCTGCGGGGCGTGGTCGGCCGGGGCGGCTGCCGCCGTGCCCGGCGAGGACCTCGCCGCGACGCTGGCCCGCGCCGACGCCGCGCTGTACCGGCAGAAGCGCGCCCGCCACTCGGCCGCCGGCTGACCGCCCGCGTCGGCTCCCCGCCCCTCGGTGCCGACGCGCCACGCGCCCGGTGGCCGCTCCCCGCCGCACCGCCCCGACGGCGCCGCCGGTGCCACCCTGGGGCCGCCCGGCGACCGGCCGCGCGCGCCGTCCCGGGCGAGGGAGCGGCCATGACCTCGGTGGTGGTCTGCGGCGGCGGCGTGGTCGGGCTGAGCGCCGCGATGATGCTCGCCGACGACGGGCACGACGTCACCGTCCTCGAGTCCGACCCCGACGGTGCCCCGACCACGCCCGCCGAGGCGTGGGACTCCTGGCGGCGGACCGGCGTCGCGCAGTTCCGGCAGCCGCACAACCTCTTCGCCCGGTTCCGCGCGGTCGCCGACGACGAGCTGCCCGGCCTCACCGACCGGCTGCTGGCCGACGGCTGCGTGTGGGTCGACTACACGGAGCTGCTGCCGCAGGGGATCGCCGACCGCGCACCCCGGGTCGCCGACGAGCGGCTGCGGTTCGTCACCGGCCGCCGGCCGGTGGTGGAGTCCACCGTGGCGGCGGCCGCCGAGGACACCTCGCGGGTCACCGTGCGCCGAGGGGTGCAGGTGGCCGGCCTCCTGCCCGGGCCGCCCGCCGCCGACGGCGTCCCGCACGCGGCCGGGGTGCGGACGACGGAGGGCGAGGAGCTGCGGGCCGACCTCGTCGTCGACGCCACCGGCCGGCGCACCCGTTCGGCGCGGTGGCTGGCCGGCCTCGGCGCCCGGCCGCCGGAGGAGCGCGCGCAGGCCTCGGGGTTCGTCTACTACACGCGCTTCCTCACCGGCCCGGAACGGCCGGTGCGCCGCGGCCCGGGGCTCATGCCGCTGGGCAGCGTCTCGGTGCTCACGCTCGACGGCGACAACGACACCTGGTCGGTCACGGTGTTCGGGCAGACCGGCGACCGGCCGCTGCGGGCGCTGCGCGACCCCGCCGTCTTCGACCGGGTGGTCGGGGCCTGCCCGCTGCAGGCGCACTGGCTGGACGGGCGTCCGCTGGGCGGGGTGGCCGCGATGGCCGGGGGCCTGGACCGCAGCCGCCGCTTCACCGTCGACGGCCGGCCGGTGGCGACCGGCTTCGTCGCCGTCGGGGACGCGTGGGCGTGCACCAACCCGTCGGCCGGCCGGGGCCTGTCGATCGGCATCGCGCACGCCGCGCTGCTGCGCGCCGCGGTCGCCCGGGACCTGGACCGGCCCGCCGACCTCGCCGCGGCCTTCGCCGCGGCGACCGAGCGGCGGGTCGGTCCGTTCGTCACCGACCAGCTGGCCGAGGACCGCTCGCGGCTGGCCCAGATGGACGCCGCCCGCCGCGGGGAGCCCGAGCCGCCGCTGTACCCGGAGCTCGCGGCCTTCCTCGGGGTCGCGATGCAGGACGCCGACGTGTTCCGGGCGATGCTCGAGTACCGGCTGTGCATGGCGCCGCTGGCCGACCTGCTGGCCGTGCCGCTGGTCCGCGAGCGGGTGGCCGCGGCGGTGCCCGACCCCCCACGCCCGTTCCCCGGACCGGACCGCGCCCGGCTGCTGGAGCTGCTGGCCTCCTAGGGGCGGCGCCAGTCGTCGCCGGTCAGGTGCGAGCCGGCCATCGGGCCCATCTGCAGCATGCCGCCGTCGACGGCGTAGGAGGAGCCGGTCACGTAGGACGCCTGCGGCGAGGCGAGGAAGGCGACGACGGCGGCCACCTCGTGCGCGTCGCCGGGCCGGCCGACCGGGACGCCGGGGCGCTCGTGGCCGGGCGCGGTCGGGTCCTCGTCCTCCTGGCCGGTCATCGGGGTGGCGATCTCCCCCGGCGCGACGGCGTTGACGGTGATGCCGTGCTCGGCCAGCTCGATCGCCGCGACCCGGGTGAGCAGACCCAGCCCGCCCTTGGCCGCGCAGTAGGCGGCCGCGCCGACCCGCGGCTGGTGCTCGTGCACGCTGGTGACGTTCACGATCCGCCCGCCCCGCCCGGCGGCGACCATGCGGCGCGCCGCGCGCTGCAGGCAGAGGAACGCCGCGTCGAGGTCGGTGGCCAGCACCTCGCGCCAGGTCTCCCAGTCGGTGTCCAGGATCAGCGTGGAGTGGCCGGTGCCGGCGTCGTTGACCAGGACGTCGACGCCGCCGAGGGCGTCGGCCAGCTCGTCGACGACGCCGGCGGCGCCCGGCAGCCGGGTGAGGTCGACGTGGCGCACCTCGGCCCGGCGCCCGCGGGCCCGCACCTCGTCGGCGGTGGCCTGCGCGTGCGCCTCGTCGCGGTACCAGGTGATGCCGACGTCGCAGCCCTGCTCGGCGAGCGCGACCGCGACCGCCCGCCCGATGCCCGACTCCGACCCGGTGACGACCGCGACGCGGCCCGCTGACTCCGTCATGCCCCCATGCTGGGGGCGGGGTCGGGGGCCCGCGACGCGGCGGCGGTGGACCGGTCAGGCCTCCAGCGGCGCCCGCTCCAGCGCGGCCACGCGGTCCGCGGCCCGGTCGCGGTCGGCCGCCGCCCGCTGCGCCGCCCGGTCCGCGGCCGCGGCCCGCCGGCCGGTCCGCGCGGCCTCGGCACCGGCCGCCTCCGCGTCCGCGCGCACCCGCTCGAGCTCGGCCTCGAGCTCCTCGACGCGGGCGGTGAGCTCCTCCTGCCGGCGGGCGGCCCGGCCGGCCCGCTCGTGCGCGGCCCGGGCGGCCTCCTCCGCCTCCGCGGCGTCCCGCTCCGCCGTCTCCGCCTCCTCGCGGGCCGCGGCCAGCTCGCGGTCCCGCCGCTCCTGCGCGGCCCGCCGCCGCTCCTCCGCCGCGCGCCGGGCGGCGTCCTCCGAGGCGTCCCGCCGGGGCCGCGGGGCCGCCGGCGTGCGCCCGGGCCGCGGCGGCGGCACCACCCGCAGGTCCGGGCGGGTGCCGAAGCCGGGCCCGAGGCCGCGGGAGGACAGCGGCGCGGTCAGCCGGCCGCCCAGCAGCGCCTCCCCCGCGTCCGGGTCGGCCAGCGCGGCCCGCAGCGTCTCCTCCACCTGGTCGGCGACGGCGTCGCTGAGCGGGGTGCCGCGGCGCGCGGCCACCGCCCGGGCCCGGCGGGTGAGCGCGGCCAGCAGCCGGGAGCGCTGGGTGCCCAGATGGCGCAGCTCGTCGCCGGCCAGGGTCTGCTGGGCCTCGCGCAGCAGGTCGCCGAGCTCCACCAGGCCGGCGATCTCGTCGGGCTGCTCCCGCACCAGGACGTTGCACGCCCACGCGGCGGTCGAGGGCCGGCCGAGGGCGCCGATCTCCCGCGCGAGCGCCCGGTCCCCGGCGGCCCGGGCGCGGCGGGCGGCCTCGGTGCGGGCGGTGACGAACTGCCCGGGCGGCACGGCGTAGAGCTCCTCGGCGACCTCGTCGAGGTCCACGGCGCCTCCTCCCGGCTCGCGCGGTCGCCGCCGACCCTGCCACGGGAAGAGCGGACCGGCCGGGGGACGTTGCCGCCCGCGTCGCGCGGGTGGTCGACTCCCGGCGACAGCCGCGACGAGAGGGGGACCGTGATGACGACGTGCGGGCACCTGGACCAGATCCGCGACGTCTCGCCGGACTCGGCGGAGGGCTGCAGCGACTGCCTGGCCATCGGCAGCCGGTGGGTGCACCTGCGGATGTGCCTCTCCTGCGGGCACGTGGCCTGCTGCGACTCCTCGCCGAACCGGCACGCCACCGCGCACGCGGGCGCCAGCGGCCACCCGATCGTCCGCTCGGTCGAGCCGGGCGAGGACTGGCGCTGGTGCTACGTCGACCAGGCGCTGGTGTGATGGAACTGCCCCTCGTCGGCCTGCTCGCCGGCTCCTTCGCCGTCAGCGCGCTGGCGCGGCGGCTGGGGATCTCCCCGCCGCTGCTCCTGGTGCTGGTCGGGCTCGCGGTGTCCTTCCTGCCGGGCGTGCCCGACTACGCGCTGGACCCGCACCTGATCCTCACGCTGGTCCTGCCGCCGCTGCTGTACTCCACGGCGCTGGACAGCTCCTACCTGCGGCTGCGGGCCAACCTCCGCCCGATCGGCATGCTCGCGATCGGGGCGGTGCTGCTCACGACGGTCGCCGTCGGGCTGGCCGCCTGGTGGCTGGTGCCGGGCCTGCCGCTGGTCTCGGCGCTGGTGCTCGGCGCCGTCGTCGCCCCGCCGGACGCGGTCGCGGCCACCTCGGTCGGCCGGAGGCTCGGCCTGCCGCGCAAGGTCATGACCATCCTGGGCGGCGAGAGCCTGGTCAACGACGCCACCGCGCTCACCGTCTACCGGGTCGCCGTCGCGGCCGCCGCGGGCGCCGGCTACGGCATCGCCGAGGGCGTGGGCGTGTTCGTCCTCGCCGCCGTCGGAGGCGCCGCGATCGGCTGGGCGCTGGGCTGGCTGGTGCACCGCATCCGCCGGCTGCTGCGCGACGGCGTGCTGGAGAGCGCGCTCGGCCTGCTCGTCCCGTTCGTCGGCTTCACCGTCGCCGAGGAGGTGCACGCCTCGGGCGTCCTCGCGGTGGTCCTCGCGGGCCTGTACCTGGGGCACCGCTCCCCCGCGGCGCACCCGGTCGCCCGGCTGCAGGACCGCGCGGTGTGGCAGGCGGCCGACACCGTCCTCGAGGCGACGGTGTTCGCCCTGATCGGCCTGCAGCTGCGGGCGGTGGTCGCCGGCGTCGGGCCGTCGGTGGGCACGCTGACGGCGGTCGGGCTGTTCCTGGTGCTGGTCGCGCTGGTCGCCCGGGTCGCGTTCGTCTTCCCCACCACCTACCTGCGGCCGCTGGCCCGCCGCCGCCCGGACTGGACCCCGCCGCCGTGGACCTACCCCGCCGTCATCTCCTGGGCCGGGATGCGCGGCGTGGTCTCGCTCGCCGCGGCGGCCGGCATCCCGCTGACCACGCTGTCGGGCGCGCCCTTCCCCGGGCGCGACGAGATCGTCTACCTGACCTTCGTGGTCACCGTGGGCACCCTGCTGCTGCACGGGCTGACGCTGCCGGCGGTGATCCGGCGGCTGGGCGTGCAGGGCTCCGAGGAGGCCAGCGACGCCCTCGCCGAGGCACAGGCGCAGAACGACGCCGGCCGCGCCGCCGTGGCCCGGCTCGACAGCCTCGACGACGGCGACCCGCTGCACGCCGCCACCGTGGCCGAGCTGCGCCAGCGGATGGAGGCACGCACCAACGCGGCGTGGGAGCGGCTGGGCGGCCCCGTCGCCGGCGGCGGCGAGACGCCGAGCGCGGTCTACCGCCGGATGCGGCGGGCCATGCTCGAGGCCGAGCGCGAGGTGTTCGTCCGGTACCGCGACGCACGGCGCATCGACGACGAGGTGTTCCGGCGGGTGCAGCACGAGATGGACCTCGAGGAGGTCACCCTGCTCCGCGGCTGACCGCACTCACCGGTCGAGCGCGGTCAGCCGCTCCTCCCGGGCTGCGCGCAGGAGGCCGGGCAGCCGCGGGTCGGCGAGGACGCCGGCCGAGCGGACGGCGAGCTTGCGGAACGACTTCCCCGTGCCCTCGAGCAGCCCGCCGTCGAGACCCGCGTCGGCCAGCGCCGCGCCGCGGTTGAAGCCGAGGTTCAGGTGCCGGTCGTAGACGTCGAGGTAGGCGTAGTGCTCGGAGTCCTTCCGCGGCCCCACGCCGTAGCCGACGGTGCGCTGGTGCGGCCACACCACCCGCACGGCGCCGGGGTCAGCCTCCCGGACGAGGGCGTCCGCGGCGCGGACGAGGTCGGCGGTGGCGGGCGGCAGGCCGGCGAGCAGCAGGTCCCACGGGTCGTCGTCCATCCCGGCCATCCTGCCCCGGCCGGGGCCTAGGCTGGCCGCAGCCGTCCCCCGGAGGTCCCCGTGCTGCTGCGTCTGCTCGGCCTGCTGCTGGTCGTCTGGCTGGCCGTGACGATCGTCGGGTGGGTCGTCGAGGGCCTGTTCTGGCTGGTCCTCGTCGGCCTGATGCTCCTGCTCGTCACCGCCGCCCTCGGCATGCGGGAGCGCCCCCGCCGCTGATCCTCAGGCCGGCACCCGGGCGCGGCTGCTCAGCACGAACCGGTTGCCGTCCGGGTCGGCGAACACCGCCTGCCGGCCCCACGCCTCGGTCGTCAGCGGCCCCTCGAACGGGACGCCCGCGCCGGCCATCCGCGCGTACTCGGCGTCGACGTCGTCGACCTCGAACACCAGCCCCTGCAGCGAGCCCGGCGGCATGCGGTCGAACCAGGTGACCAGCGTCAGCGAGGTGCCCGAGCCCGGTGTGCCCACCTGCACCCAGCGCGCGCCCGGGGCGAACTCGGCGTCGCGCAGGACCGTCAGGCCGACCTGACCGGTCCAGAAGCGCAGCGCGGCGTCCTGGTCGCTGACGGGGACGGAGACGACGGTGACGTCCACGGGGACCTCCTCCGGGAGCGGGGCCCCAGTGCACCGCCCCCGCACCCCCGAGGTCCAGGGGTGCGGGGGCGGGCGGGCCGGTCAGTGCGCGGCGGCCACCGCGGTCGGCCGGCGCAGCCGCACGCCGGCGGCGGCGACGACGCTGACCGCACCGAGCAGGGCCAGCGCGGCGTCGAGCCCGCCGAGGGCGCCGCTGAGCGCGAGGACGACGAGCGGGCAGGCGAACTGCCCGACGAACAGCGCCGAGGTCCACACGCCGGTGGCGCGGCCGCGCTGCTCGAAGCTCAGCGAGCCCAGCGCCCACGACAGCATCGCGGGCAGCAGCAGCCCGTTGCCCAAGCCGGTCACCACCGCCGCGACGACGACGGCCGGGACGGCGTCGGCGAACCCGAGGCCGAGCAGCCCGACGCCCGACAGCGCGAACGCGGCCGGCACGGTCACCGCCGGGCCGAGCGCGGCCAGCCGGCCGAAGGAGAAGGCGCCGACCGCGGTGCCCAGCGAGCTGATCGCGCTGACCGCGCCGATGGTGCCGGTGGCGGTCACGCCGATCGCGTCGAGCTTGAACGACAGCTCCACGACGAGCACGTAGAACACCAGCCCGCCGAGCAGGGTGACCCCGACCGGCGCGGCCAGCCGGGCCCAGGGCAGCGCGGGCAGCTCCTCCGAGCGGGCGGCCGGGGTGGGCTGCCAGACGAACCGCGCCGCGGCGACGGCCAGCGGCAGGCTGACGGCGTAGAGCCAGAACGGCGCCCGCCACGAGTGCGACCCCAGCGCGCCGCCGAGGGCGAAGAACAGCGTGGCGGCCACGGTGGTGAACACGACCTGCAGGCCGAAGTAGCGCTCCCGCCGCGGCCCGGCGAAGTAGTCGGCGAGCAGCGTGGTGCAGCAGGTCATGATCGCCGCCTCGGTGAGGCCGACCAGCACCCGGCTGGCGACGATCAGCGGCAGCGAGTCCAGCCACAGCGGCGCGGTCCCGACGACGGCGTAGGCGACCAGCGCGCCGACCAGCAGCCGCTTGCGGCCGACCCGGTCGACGATCCGGCCGGCGACCACCGCGGTCAGGCCGATGACCAGCGCGGGCGCCGTGAGCACCACCGGGGCGAGCGTCTCGACGCCCGGGGTGCCGGCGAAGGCGTCCTGGATGCGCGGCAGGACCGGGGCCAGCAGCACCGAGCCGAGCACCCCCAGGCAGCTCGACAGCAGCAGGACCAGGGCCTGCGCGCGGCCGGCGGGGCGGCCGGTGGCGGGGTCGACGGCCACCTCGTCGGTGAGGGGTGCGGCGTCGCGGACTGACACGGGCGTCTCCGGGGAGGACGGGCGCCGGTCCGGTGACCGGCGTCACTGGACGGCGAGTGTCGGCACCGCCCGCCCGGAGCGGAAATCACTTCTCCCGGGGTGCGGTATCAGCCAGGTCGATGTCCTCGCGCGCGCCCGGGGAGACGGCCAGCTCCGCGGCGCGGGAGACGACGTCGCGCAGGTACCGGTGCTCGGGGTCGTCGTCGTAGGCCGGGTGCCACCACATCGCCTCGACCAGCGGCCCGGCCTCGAACGGCGGCGGCAGCGCCCGGATGCCCGAGCCGAGCGGCAGCAGGTCGACCAGCCGGCGCTGCAGCAGCGCGATCCGGTCGCTGCCGGCCACCAGCGCCGGGACGGTCAGGAAGCTCTCGTTGACCACCTGCACGCGCGGCTCGATGCCGAGCTGGCGCATCTGCCGCGCGGCCGGGGTGGACGCCGTCTGCCCGTGGTAGGTCGCCACCCACGGCAGCGTCTCGAGGTCCTCGACGGTGAGGCCCCGCTCGGCGACCGGGTTGTCGGCGGCGACGACGCACACCCACTCGTCGCGGTAGAGGTCGCGGTGCGGCAGGTCGGCGGCGAACCCGTGCGGCAGCAGCATGAGGTCGGCGGTCAGCAGCGCCGCGGACGCGTTCTCCACGATCGCCGGCGAGTGCGGGGTCAACCGCAGCCGGGTGCGCGGGGCCTCCGCGGCGAGCAGCGCGGCGACGGTGTCGCCGAGGACGACGACCACGTAGTCGCTCACCAGGACGGAGAACTCGCGGGTCGAGGACGCCGGGTCGAAGCCGGGCTGCGCGGTGAACACCCGCTCGACGCCGGTGAGCGCCACCCGCACCAGCTCGCGCAGCTGCACCGCCAGCGGGGTGAGCCGGTACTCGTTGCCGACCCGGGTGAGCAGCTCGTCGCCGAAGTGCCGGCGCAGCCGGGCCAGCGACGCCGACAGCGCCGGCTGGGACAGCCCCATCTGCGCCGCGGCCCGGGTGACGCTGCGCTGGCCGAGGAGGGCGTCGAGGGACACGAGCAGGTTGAGGTCCAGGCTCGCGAGGTTCACGACGCCGACGGTATCGGCGCCGGCTATGACCCCCATCAGACATCTCGTCTTCCCTCCCCCGCCGGGGGTGACGGACCGTGGTCCGCGTCACGACGAAGGAGACGCGACCGTGCCCGACCGCACCTGGCTGGACCCCGCTGCGACCCCGGCAGCGCTCGACCGCACCGACCCGGAGACGGCGATCGAAGCCGCTGCCGAGCGCTGCTCGAACTGGGGCCGCTGGGGTGCCGACGACGTGCTCGGCACGCTCAACTTCCTCACCGAGGACAAGCGCCGCGAGGGTGCCGCGCTGGTCAGCCGGGGCGTGAGCTTCTCGCTGTCCCAGCGGTTCGACGCCGACGGGCCGCAGAAGGGCTGGCGCCGGCGCACCAACCCGGTGCACACCATGCTGGACACCGGCACCGACGCCGAGCGCGGCGTGCAGGGCTTCCCGCACGGCATCGGCGGCGCTGATGACGTCATCGCGATGCCGCTGCAGGCCTCCACCCAGTGGGACGGCCTGGGCCACATCTTCGACCACGGCAACGCCTGGAACGGCCGCCGCGCGGGCGACGTCGTCACCAGCCTCGGCGACGCCGTCACCGGCATCGAGACCGTCGCCGACCGGATCGCCGGCCGCGGCGTGCTGCTCGACGTCGGCCGGGCCGTCGGCACCGACGGGGAGCTCCCGGACGGGTTCGCCATCACCCCCGCCCACCTCGAGGCCACCATCGCCGCCCAGGGCGACAGCGCCCGGGTCGGCCGCGGCGACCTGCTGCTGGTGCGCACCGGGCAGCTCACCCGCGCCCGCCGCTCGGTCGCCGCCGGGCAGGGGTGGGGCGACTACGCCGGCGGGCCTGCGCCCGGGCTGTCGTTCACCACCGCCGACTGGCTGCACGCCACCGAGATCGCCGGCGTCGCCACCGACACGTGGGGCTTCGAGGTGCGGCCCAACGAGTTCGACGTCGCCTTCCAGCCGCTGCACCAGGTGTGCATCCCCCACATCGGCCTGTTCCTCGGCGAGTTGTGGGACCTCGACGCGCTCGCGGCCGACTGCGCCGCCGACGGCGTCTGGGAGTTCTTCCTCGCCGCCGCCCCCCTGCCCGTGACCGGCGCCGTGGGCGCCCCGGTCAACCCGATCGCCGTCAAGTAGGAGACCCCGATGCCCGCCGTCAGCACCGTCCTGGTGGTCGGGGCCGGCCTCGCCGGCGCCGCCACCGCCATCCGCCTGGCCGAGGCCGGCGTCGCCGTCGACCTGGTCGAGATCAAGCCCGAGGTGACCGCGCTCGGCTCCGGCATCACCCTGCAGGGCAACGCGCTGCGCGAGCTGCGCACCCTCGGCGTCTGGGACCAGGTGTCCGCCGCCGGGTACGCCTTCGACGTCACCGGCATCCGGGCGCCCGACCCGGCCGGCACCGTCGTCGCGGAGATCCCCGACGCCCGCACCGGCGGCCCGGACCTGCCCGCCGTCATGGGGATGTCGCGCCCCGAGCTGGCGCGCATCCTCACCGACCGCGCCGCCGAGGTCGGCGTCAAGGTCCGGTTCGGGACGACGCACACCGAGCTGCGCCAGGACGCGACCGGCGTCGACGTCGCCTTCGCCGACGGCTCGACCGGCCGGTACGACCTCGTCGTCGGCGCGGACGGCCTGCGCTCCTGGACCCGCCGGGCCCTGGGCATCGAGCTGGAGACCAGGCCGGTCGGCATGGGCATCTGGCGCGCGTTCGGCCCGCGGCCGGCGAGCGTGACCCGCACCGATCTGTACTACGGCGGGCCGTCGTTCATCGCCGGCTACTGCCCCACCGGCGAGGACTCGCTCTACGCCTACGTCGTGGAGCCGGCGCAGGACCGCTCCATGCTCTCGCCCGAGGAGCAGCTGGCCACCATGCGCGAGCTCGCCGCGGCCTACCACGGGCCGTGGGACGACGTCCGCGCGACGCTCACCGACCCGTCCCGGGTGAACTACACCTGGTTCGAGACCCACGTGCTGCCCGCGCCGTGGAACCGCGGCCGGGTGGTGCTGGTCGGCGACGCCGCGCACACCTGCCCGCCCACCATCGCCCAGGGCGGCGCGCAGGCGCTCGAGGACGCCTACGCGCTCACGGACCTGCTGCTCACCCGGCCCGCGCTCGACCAGGACCTGTGGGACGCCTTCACCGCCCGCCGCTTCGACCGCGCGACGACCGTCGTCGACGCCTCCAACCAGCTCGCCCAGTGGCAGCTCGACCACGTCCAGGGCGACATCCCGGGCCTCATGCGCTCGATCGCCCAGCTCGTCGCCCAGCCCGCCTGAGAAAGGACCCTCCTGCCCCCCACCGCTCGCACGCTCGCGGCGGGCCCCTGCAGGAGGGCCGACCCGAAGGGATCCCCATGACCCAGCGCCTGATCACCCACCTGCGGCACGTCGACCTGGCCGTGCCCGACCTCGCCAAGCAGCTCGACTTCTTCTCCGGCACCTGGGGGCTGAAGGCCGAGCACTCCGACTCGGGCCTGGTCTTCCTGGCCGCCGAGGGCAGCCCCGAGCAGTACGTCGTCCGGCTGCGCGAGGCGACCGACAAGCGGATCGACCTGATCAGCTTCGGCGCGGAGGACCGGGCCGACGTCGACACCCTCGCCGGCGACCTGGCCCGCGACGGCGTGCGGCTGGTGCACGAGCCGACCGACCTGCAGACCCCCGGCGGCGGCTACGGCTTCCGGTTCTTCGACAACGAGGGCCGCACCATCGAGGTCAGCTCCGACGTCGCCGTGCGGCAGCACCGCGCGATCGAGGAGGGCGAGTCGATCCCGGTGCGGCTGTCCCACGTGGTGGTCAACTCCGCCGACCCCGAGGGCACGCTGGCCTTCTACGAGAAGCACCTGGCGTTCTCGCTGTCGGACACCCTGATGCACCCGCGGATGGGCAACATGATGTGGTTCATGCGGACCAACGCCTGGCACCACTCGATGGCCATCGCCCGCGGCCCGCACGCCTCGCTGCACCACGCGTCGTTCGAGCTGCGCGGCCTCGACGAGTACATGCGCGGCACCGGCCGGCTGCTGCGCCAGGGCGTGGAGAAGATCTGGGGCCCCGGCCGCCACCTGGCCGGCAACAACACCTTCTCCTACTTCCTCGACCCGCACGGCAACACCGTCGAGTACACGACCGAGCTCGAGGTCCTCGACGAGGACACCTGGCACCCGCACGTCTACGACTTCAGCAACCCCGAGGTCAGCGACCAGTGGGGCACGGCGAACGCGATGAACGAGTTCGTCGCGAAGAAGTCGTTCAACGACCCCGACAAGGGTCTGTTCGTCGCTCCCCCGGTCTGATGCGGTTCGCCACCTGGGAGGACGGCGGGGTCGTCTCCGCCGGCGTCGTGGGCGAGCACGGGCTGCACGCCCTGCCGCCGGGCGTCACGGTCCTCGACCTCGTGCGCGCCGGGCTGCCCACCGCACTCGACGCCGGGCTGGCGGCGTTGTCGGCGCCGCCGGTCCCGGTGTCGGAGGTGCGGCTGCTGCCGCCGCTGCAGGCGCCGACCGTGCGCGACTTCGTCGCGTTCGAGGAGCACGTGGAGGGCGTCCGCAAGGCCATCGACGGCGTCGCCGGCGTGGTCGAGGAGTGGTACCAGGCGCCGACGTTCTACTTCACCAACCCGTACGCGCTCGTCGGCGCGCACGACGATGTCGCGGTCCCGCCGGGCTCGCAGCGGTTCGACTTCGAACTCGAGGTCGCCGTGGTGGTCGGGAGGGACGGCGCCTCGCTGACGCCGGAGGCCGCGCGCGAGCACGTGTTCGGCTACACGGTGCTCAACGACTGGTCGGCCCGCGACCTGCAGGCCCGCGAGATGAAGGTCAACCTGGGCCCGGCCAAGGGCAAGGACTCCGCGACGACGCTCGGCCCGTGGCTGGTCACCGCCGACGAGCTCGAGCCCCACCGCGACGACGAGGGCTTCCTGGCACTGGACATGCGGGTGTCGGTCAACGACGTCGAGATCGGCCAGGACCTGCTCTCGAACATGGGCTGGCCGTTCGAGGAGCTCGTCGCCTACGCCTCCCGCGGCACCGAGGTCCGGGCCGGCGACGTGCTCGGCTCGGGCACCTGCGGCAACGGCGGCTGCCTGGCCGAGCTGTGGGGCCGCCGCGGCGACGCCGCTCCCCCGCCGCTGCGGCCCGGCGACGTCGTGGAGATGACCGTCGAGGGCATCGGCACCATCCGCAACCGCGTCGTCGAGGGCATCGAGCTGCCGCCGGTCCGGGCCGCGCGGCCGCGCCCGCGCACCCGCGAGCGCCCGGCGTGAGCCTCGCGGGGCGGGTCGTCGTGGTGACCGGCGCGGCCCAGGGGCAGGGCGCGGCCGAGGCGCGGCTGCTGGCCGCCGAGGGCGCCGTCGTCGTGGCCACCGACGTGCAGGACGGCCCCGCCGAGGACCTCGGCGGGGCCGCCTACCGGCGGCTCGACGTCACCGACGCCGCCGGCTGGGCGGCGCTCGCTGACGACCTGCAGCGCGAGCACGGCCGCGTGCACGGGCTGGTCGCCAACGCCGGGATCACCTGGCGGGCGCGGCTGGCCGACCTCGACCCCGCCGACCTCGCCCGCGTCGGCGAGGTCAACGTCACCGGCACGCTGCTCGGCATCCAGGCGCTCACCCCGCTGATGACCGGCGGCGGCTCGGTGGTCGTCGTCGGCTCGGTGGCCGCGCTGACCGGGCACTACCCGGTCGCCTACACCGCGTCCAAGTGGGCGCTGCGCGGGCTGGCGAAGGCCGCGTGCCTGGAGCTCGGCCCGCGCGGCATCCGGGTCAACACGATCCACCCCGGCTACGTCGAGACGCCGATGACCGCCTCGGCGGCGCCGGCGTTCCGCGCCGCCAACGTCGCCGAGACCCCGCTCGGCCGCACCGGCACCGTCGACGAGGTGGCGCCGCTGGTCGCCTTCCTGCTCGGCGACGGCGCCTCGTTCATCACCGGCGCCGAGATCCCCGTCGACGGCGGGATGACCGCCCACGGCGGCGTGAAGTCGATCAGCGACGCCGTGTCTGCCGCGGCGCCGGCCGCATCCTGAGAGGAACCACCGTGTTCGAGTACTTCCCCACCGGCCCCTACACCTGGAACCTCGGCGTCGTCGCCACGCTGAACTCCGGCGGGCTCATCGACGAGGTCGACCGCGCCTGCCGGCCGATCAAGGACGCCGCGAACGCCGGCGAGGACGCCGGGACCCCGGATTTCCTGCGCGCCTGGACCGCGCTGACCGACCAGCTCGTCGGCCAGGCCGAGGAGGCGGAGAAGGCCGGGCACGTGCGCACCGCCGGGCAGCTGTGGTCCCGCGCGTCGAACTACCTGGCGCAGGCCGAGCGGATGCTCGCCCACTCCGACCCCAACCGGGTGCCCACCTACCGGCGGATGCTGGAGATCGCGCAGAAGGCGTTCGACACCCACAGCCCGCGCGTCACCCGGGTCGCCGTCCCCTACGAGGGCACGACGCTGCCGGCCTACTTCTCGCAGGCGCCGGCGGCCGACGACGGCCCGGTGCCGGTGGTCGTCCTGGTCAACGGGCTGGACTCCACCAAGGAGCACATGTACGCCTCCAACCACTGGGAGGAGCTGGCCGCCCGCGGCATCTCCTGCCTGATGCTCGACCAGCCCGGCACCGGCGAGGCGCTGCGGCTGCAGGGGCTGACGGCGCGGGTGGACACCGAGGCCTGGGCCGGCGCCGCCGTCGACTGGCTGGAGCAGCGGGACGACGTCGACGCCTCCCGGATCGGCATCGTCGGCTGGTCGCTGGGCGGCTACTACGCCCCGCGGGCGGCGGCGTTCGAGAAGCGGTTCGCCCTGTGCGTGGCGTGGGGCGCCAACCACGACTGGGGCGCGGTGCAGCGCCGTCGCCGGCAGCGCGAGGGCGAGCGGCCGGTGCCGCACTACTGGGAGCACGTGCTGTGGGTGTGGGGCCAGCCCGGCGACGAGAACGACCTCGACGCCTTCCTCGACTTCGCCGACCAGGTGAACCTCGAGGGCGTGGTCGAGCGGATCACCGTGCCGTTCCTCGTCGCGCACGGCGCCGACGACCGGCAGATCCCGCTGGAGATGGCGCACCGCAGCTACGAGCGGGCGGTCAACTCGCCCAAGCGGGAGCTGCGGGTGTTCACCCCCGAGGAGGGCGCCACCGAGCACATCGGCCTGGACCACCTGCCGTTCGTGAGCACGTTCATCGCCGACTGGGTCGCCGACACGTTCGCCGAGCTGGCGCACCAGCAGCGGTCCTGACCCGCCGGGCGCCCGAGTGGTCAGTGGTCGGGGCCTCGGCCGCCCATGACCCTGTCAGCCGACCACTCGGGACGACGCGCGGTCAGGCCACCTGGAACGAGCGCTTCGCGAGGCCGATGAAGAAGCCGTCGATCGCGGTGGTGACGCCGGCGGTCGGGTCGGTCGCGGCGCCGAGGGTGACGAACAGCGGCGTGAAGTGCTCGACCGTCGGGTGGGCGTAGCGCAGGCCGGGCGCCCGCAGCCGGAACCGCGCGAGCTCCTCGACGTCGCCCCGGTCGAGCGCGTCGGCGGCCCAGGCGTCGAAGTCCGCCGACCAGCCGGGGACCGCGCCGCCGAGCATCTCCGGGGTCAGGTACGGCAGGCCGTGGGTCATGAACCCCGACCCGACGACGAGCACGCCCTGCTCGCGCAGCGGCCGCAGCCGCTCCCCCAGCGCCAGCAGCGTCGCCGTGTCGTGCGTGGGCAGGCTCAGCTGCAGCACCGGGACGTCGGCCTCCGGGTACATGACCTTCAGCGGCACCCAGGCACCGTGGTCCAGGCCGCGACCACGGTGCTCGTACACGTGCGCCGTCTCCGGCAGGACGGCGAGCAGCTGCCGGGCCAGGTCGCCGGACCCCGGGGTGTCGTAGCGCATCCGCGAGTACATCGGGTCGAACCCGCCGAAGTCGTAGACGAGCTCGGTGGGCACCGTGCTGGTGATGCCGAGGGAGTCCGACTCCCAGTGCGCACTCACGACGAGCACCGCCCGCGGCCGGGGCAGCGCGCGGGCCCAGGCGGCCAGCTCGCGCATCCACGCGGCGTCCTCGAACAGCGGCGGCGCGCCGTGGCTCAGGTACAGCGCCGGCAGCGGGCCGTCGTCCGGCGTCCACGGCCGGTGCTCCCCGAGGCCGGCGACGTGCCGCAGGTGCGCGGCGAACGGGTGCCGGGGGTCGACGAGGGCGTCGGCCGCGGCGGTGGTCGGTGTGGAGGTGGAGGTCATCGGTCAGCCCGCCAGCGGGAGGTCGCGGGTGGGCAGGTCGAGGCTGTGCAGGTCGAGGGTGTGCAGGTCGAGGGTGTGCTGGGTGTGGTCGCGCTTGACGGCGAGGTATCGGGCGTTGGCCGCCGACAGGTGGACGCCGGTGGGCACCCGCTCGGTCACCGCGACGCCGAGCAGCTCCAGCTGGGCGGCCTTGTCGGGGTTGTTCGACAGCAGCCGGACCCGGTCGGCACCGAGCGCCTGCAGCATCTGCGCGGCGGCGGTGTAGTCGCGCTCGTCCTCGCCGCGGCCCAGCGCGCGGTTGGCCTCGTAGGTGTCCAGGCCGGCGTCCTGCAGCGCGTAGGCGTCGAGCTTGGCGTACAGGCCGATGCCGCGGCCCTCCTGGCGCAGGTAGAGCAGGAAGCCGCCCTCGTCCGCGATCCGCTCGGCCGCCTCGCGCAGCTGCGGGCCGCAGTCGCAGCGTTCGGAGCCGAACACGTCGCCGGTGAGGCACTCGCTGTGCGGGCGGACCAGGGGCGCCGGCCCGCCGGCCGCCGAGCGGGCCAGCGCGCCGCGCCAGTTCCCCAGTCCCAGCAGCAGGTGCTCGCGGCCGTCGGCCAGCCCGTCGAAGGTCACCACCTCGGCCGTCGTGGCGTACCCGTCGGCGAAGCGCAGGGGCACGGTCACCCGGGTGCGCACCGTCGCCGAGGGGACCGGGGACACCAGGTCCGGGTCGAGGGAGAGGGTCACTGCGGCCTCCACGTCACTTGTACCTACAACCGACGACCCTAGTCCCCATTGGTTGAAGCGACAAGCACCGGAGTGGGACGATGTCGTCGTGGAACCCCGGTGGCTGGACGACGACGAGATGCGGGCGTGGCTGCGCCTGGTCGCCGTCGTGGAGCTGCTGCCCGGCGTCCTCGACGGCCAGCTCCGCCGCGACGCCGGGCTGACCCACTTCGACTACCACGTGCTCGCCATGCTCT
Source organism: Geodermatophilus sp. SYSU D00525 (assembly GCF_054050475.1). Classification (NCBI taxonomy): domain Bacteria; kingdom Bacillati; phylum Actinomycetota; class Actinomycetes; order Geodermatophilales; family Geodermatophilaceae; genus Geodermatophilus; species Geodermatophilus sp. SYSU D00525. The sequence continues at coordinate 34,959 of NZ_JBJGZK010000026.1, read as the reverse complement.
CCGAGGCGCCGGAGCGCACGCTGCGCATGACCGAGCTGGCCACCCGCACCACCGCCACGCTCCCCCGGCTGTCGCACGTCGTGCGGCGGCTGGAGGAGCGTGGCCTGGTCGAGCGGGCGCCGTGCCCCTACGACGGGCGGGCCACCAACGCCCGGCTCACCGACGCCGGGTGGGCCAAGGTGCGCGAGACCGCGCCGGGGCACCTGGCCACGGTGCGCGAGCACGTCATCGACGCGCTGACGCCGGAGCAGGTCGGCCAGCTCGCCGACGTCGCCGGGGCGCTGCTGGAGCGGCTCGACCCGGACGGCCGCCTGGCCACGGGCCTGGCGGCGGCGGAGGCGCGCGGCCGGGACCGGGGCGACTGATCCAGGACCGATGAGTCCGCGGCCGCCGGACGGTCTCCCCTGGGGAACGCACCGACCCGCCGCGGCCCGGCCCGCGGCCCGACCCCGGGAGGTCCCCGTGCGCGCCACCAGCGTGCTCGCCCAGGCCACCGTCGCCGACCTCGACCGCGCCGAGCGCTGGTACGCCACGCTGTTCGGCCGCGACCCGGACGGCCGCCCCATGGACGGCCTGCTCGAGTGGCACCTCACCGACTCGGCCGGCGTGCAGGTGTGGCGCGAGCCCGACCGCAGCGGCCGCTCGACGATGGTGATCGGCGCCGCCGACCTCGACGCCACCGCGCGGGACCTCACCGCCGCGGGCGTCGCGCACGACGGCCCCGAGCCGGGGGGCGGCAGCCGCGTCGTGCGGCTGACCGACCCCGACGGCAACCGCGTCGTCCTGACCGGCGCCTGAGCGCGGTCAGCCGGCGACGCGCGTGGCCATGCCGGTGTAGTCGACGACCAGGCCGTCGTCGTCGACGGTGAGCTCGAAGGCGCCGTGCGCGTCGTCGGAGTACCGCCACCGCCGCGCGCCCAGCCGGCGGTAGGTCTGGTCGACCCGGGTCACCCCGAGCGCCGGCACGTCGACCCAGGCCACCGGCGTGGTGACCTCCTCCCCCACGGCGAGGTCCGCCAGCCGGCGGATGGGGAGGGTGTTGCTGAGCGGGGTCGCGGCGACGTCGACGTCGACGCAGCCGTCGAGCCCCGGTTCCCGCGCGCCGTCCCGCGACCACCGGCGGTCGCCGTCGGCGGTGAGCACCAGGTGCCGCTCCCCCTCCGCCGACACCGCCGACGCCTCGACCGCGCGGGTCGCCCACGCGTCGTCGACGTCGACCCGGAACGAGCAGGCGAGCAGCGTCTCCGGTCCCGCCAGCACCTCGGTGCCGGCGAACCGCCAGCCGCCGTCCCGCCGCTCGACGCGGGCCAGGCTGTGCCCGGTGTCCTCGTCGGTCCGCCGCCACGCCACCACCCGGGTGTCCATGCGCGGAGGCTAGGCGCGGCCGCCGACGGTCTCAGGCGGTGCGGGCGCCCTCCCACAGGTCGATGCCGGCGTCGACGGCGTGCCGGTCGATGCGGGCGAGCTCCTCGTCGCTGAAGTCCAGCCGCTCGAGCGCGCCGACGTTCTGCTCCAGCTGGGCGACGCTGCTGGCGCCGATGAGCACGCTGGTCACCCGCGGGTCGCGCAGCGCCCAGGCCAGCGCCATCTGCGCCAGCGACTGACCGCGCTCGGCGGCCAGGTCGCCCAGCGCGCGGACGTGCGTGATCGCCTCGTCGGTGAGCAGGTCCGGCGACAGCGACTTGCCCTGGCTGGCCCGCGAGCCCTCGGGGATGCCGCCGAGGTACTTGTCGGTGAGCATCCCCTGCGCCAGCGGGGAGAACGCGATGCAGCCGGCGCCGACGTCGGCGAGGGTGTCGAGCAGGCCCTCGGTCTCGATCCAGCGGTTGAGCATCGAGTAGCTCGGCTGGTGGATCAGCAGCGGCGTGCCGAGGTCGGCGAGGATCGCGGCGGCCTTCGCGGTGTCCTCCGGCGAGTACGAGGAGATGCCGGCGTAGAGCGCCCTCCCCGACCGGACGGCGGTGTCCAGCGCCCCCATCGTCTCCTCGAGCGGCGTCGTCGGGTCCGGCCGGTGCGAGTAGAAGACGTCGACGTAGTCCACGCCCATGCGCTGCAGGGACTGGTCGAGGCTGGCGAGCACGTACTTCCGGGAGCCGCCGCCCTGTCCGTAGGGGCCGGGCCACATGTCCCAGCCGGCCTTGGTGGAGAGCACCAGCTCGTCGCGGTAGGGGCGGAAGTCGTCGCGCAGGTGGCGGCCGAAGTTGGTCTCGGCGCTGCCGTAGGGCGGGCCGTAGTTGTTGGCCAGGTCGAAGTGCGTGATGCCCAGGTCGAAGGCGCGGCGGAGGATGGCGCGCTGCCGGTCCAGCGGCACGTCGTCGCCGAAGTTGTGCCACAGCCCCAGGCTGATCGCCGGGAGGTCCAGGCCGCTGCGGCCGGTCCGGCGGTAGGTCATCGAGTCGTAGCGGCCCTCGGCTGCGGCATACGTCATGACGACGATCCTGCCCGGCCCGGGGGTGACCGAACCGGGCGCCCCGGGTGACGCAGCGCCGTCCCCTCCCCGGGGCGCGGACGGGATGCCGCTGCGCCGGGGCGACGGCGGGGAAGATCACCGGAGCGGGGGCCCCGTCCGTCCGACCGGAGGGAGGGGCAGCGATGCCCTTCTTCGACGGCTCCCGAGGCCGCATCTTCCACGACGCCTGGCTCCCCGAGGGGGAGGTCCGCGCCGTCGTCGTCTTCTGCCACGGCGGCTTCGGCGAGCACCTGGGCCTCTACGACGCCCTCGGCCGGCGGCTGGCCGCGGACGGCGTCGCGGTGCACGCCCTGGACGCCCTCGGCCACGGGCGCAGCGAGGGCGAGCGCGACCTCATGCCGTCGTGGGACGTGTACGTCGACGACGCGCGCACCCTCGCGGGGATCGCGCAGGCCCGGCACCCCGGCCGGCCACTGGTGCTCCAGGGCCACTCCGGTGGCGGCGTGGCCGCGCTGCTGCTGGCCCAGCGGTCCCCCGAGCTGGCGCAGGCCCTGGTCGTGTCCGCGCCACCGGCCCAGTGCCTGCCCTGGGTCGAGGCCCTGATGGCCCAGGAGGTCGACGACGTCGAGGACCCCGACCCCGCCACGATGTTCAGCACCCGTCCCGAGTACCTGGACGCGCTGCTGCACGACCCGCTGGTCCACCGGGGTCCCGTCCCCCGGCAGACCATCGAGGCGGTGGAGGCCGCCTGGCCCGCGGTGGAGGCGGGGGTCGCCGAGGGGCGGCCGTCGATCCCGACGCTGTTCCTGCACGGCGAGGCCGACCCCATGGTCCCCGTCGCGCACTCGCGCGCCCTGGTCGCGCGGCTGCCGCGGGCGACGCTGCGCACCTTCCCCGGCGACCTGCACGACGTCCTCAACGAGCACGACCGCGACGCCGTGCACGACGTCGTCGCCGGGTTCGTGCTCGCCCAGCTGCACTCCACCGTCCGGACCTGAGCCCCCGGGCACCGGGCCGGGACCGGCCGGATCTAGCGTGCCCGGGTGCCCTCGTCCTCCCCCGGTTCCCCGTCCTCCCCCACGGCCCGCTCGGGCGGGGTCGTCCTGATCACCGGGGCGAGCTCCGGGCTCGGCGCGGAGATGGCGCGCCAGTTCGCCGCCCGCGGCTGGGACCTCGCGCTGTGCGCCCGCCGGACCGACCGGCTGGACGCCCTCGCGGACGAGATCCGGACGGCGACCGGCCGGCGGGTGGAGACGGCGGCGCTCGACGTCACCGACGCCGACGCCGTGCCCGCGGTGTTCCGCCGCTTCGACGAGGCGTTCGGCGGGTTCGACCGGGTGGTCGTCAACGCGGGCCTGGGCAAGGGCGCCCCGCTCGGGACCGGCCGCGCCGACGCCAACCGCGAGACGGCGATGACCAACTTCGTCGGCGCGCTGGCCCAGTGCGAGGCGGCGCTGGAGGTGTTCCGCCGGCAGCGCCGCGGCCACCTGGTGCTCGTCTCGTCGATGTCCGCGCTGCGGGGGATGCGCAGGAGCATGACCACCTACGCGGCCACCAAGGCCGGCGTCGCGGCGCTCGCCGAGGGGCTGCGCTCCGAGCGCATCCCCGGCGTCGACGTGTCCGTGGTCTACCCCGGCTACATCCGGTCGGAGATGAACGAGCACGTGCAGCAGGCCACCCGGTTCATGGTCGACACCGAGACCGGCGTGCGGGCGATGGTCGAGGCGATCGAGGCGCGGAAGGCCAGGGCGTACGTGCCGGCCTGGCCGTGGGTGCCGATCGGCGTCGCGATGCGGGTGCTGCCGCTCTCCGTGGTGCGGCGGCTGTCGTGAGCTCCGTCGCCGACGGTGCCCGCCCCGTCCGCGCCGAGGACGCCTTCGACGTCGCCGCCGTCGCCGCCTGGCTGGCCGCGCACGCCGACCCCGCGCGGGCCGGCGTCGACCTGTCCGCCGTCCCCGAGGTGCGGCAGTTCGCGGGCGGCGTCTCCAACCTGACCTACCTGCTGCGCTACCCCGACGGCGACCTGGTGCTGCGCCGCCCGCCGCGCGGGGAGCACACCGCCACCGCGCACGACGTCGCCCGCGAGTACCGCGTCCAGGACGCGCTGGGCCGGGTCCTCCCCCACGTGCCGCGCACCGTCGCGCTGTGCGAGGACACCGCCGTCGTCGGGACGCCGTTCTCCGTCGTCCGCCGGGTCGAGGGGCCGATCCCCCGCCGCTCGCTGCCGCCGGGCGTGGACCTCGACCGGGAGCAGGTCGCGCGGCTGTGCCGCAACGTCGTCGACCTGCTGGTCGACCTGCACGCGGTGGACGTCGAGGCCGCCGGGCTGGCCGACCTCGACCGCGGCCCCGGCTACGTGCGCCGCCAGGTGGAGAACTGGACGAAGCGCTACGCGCGGGCCCGCACGCGGGACGTGCCCGCCTTCACCCGGGTGACCGCGTGGCTGGCCGAGCACCAGCCCTCCGACCGGCCGCACACGCTGGTGCACAACGACTTCCGGTTCGACAACGTCGTCCTCGACCCCACCGACCCCACCCGCCCGGCCGGCCTCCTCGACTGGGAGCTGGCCACCGTCGGCGACCCCCTCGTGGACCTGGCGGGCGCGCTCGGCTACTGGATCCAGGCCGACGACGGCCCGCTGGTGCGCCGGTTCAGCCGCCAGCCCACGACGCTGCCCGGGATGATGACCCGCGAGCAGGTCGTCGCGTACTACAGCGCGCGGACCGGGCAGCGGGTCAGCAACGCCGAGTGGGCCTGGTACGAGGTGTTCGGCCTGTTCCGCGTCGCGGTCATCGCCCAGCAGGTGTGGGCGCGCTACCGGGCGGGGCAGACGACCAACCCGGCGTTCCGCTCCTTCGGCCTCGCCGTCCGGCTGCTCGAGCGGCGCTGCCTGGCGGTGGTCCGCCGGGCCGGCCGGCTCACCCCCGACCGCGCCGCGGCACAGGTCGGCAGCCCGCTGCTCACCCGCCGCCGCATCCGGCCGCGCCGCTGGACCCCGCCGGCGTTCGCCGACCCCGGGCCGACCGCGCCGTTCCGCGTCGCCCGCCGGCTGCCGACCGGCGACTCCGGCCCCGAGGACGTGCTGTTCGACGACGCCGGCCTGGTGGTCACCGGGCTGCGGGACGGCAGCGTCGTGCGGATCGACCCGGTCAGCGGCGAGCGGACGCTGGTCGGCCGCACCGGCGGCCGCCCGCTCGGGGTGGAGCCGTGCGCCGACGGCAGCGTGCTCGTCTGCGACCACGACCGCGGGCTGCTGCGGATGTTCCCCGACGGCGGCGTCGAGGTGCTGGTCTCCGAGGTCGACGGGGAGCCGGTGACGTTCGCGAGCAACGTCGTCGCGGCGCCGGACGGCACGGTGTGGTTCACGACGTCGACCGGCCGGTGGGACGTCGAGCACCACCTCGGGGACATGTTCGAGCACTCGGCCACCGGGCGGCTGGTGCGGCGGGACCCCGACGGCACGGTGACCACGGTGCTGTCCGGGCTCGGCTTCGCCAACGGGCTGGTTGGGGCACCCGACGGCTCGCACCTGCTGGTGGCCGAGACGGCCCGCTACCGGGTGCTGCGGCACTGGCTCACCGGCCCGCGGGCGGGGACCACCGAGCCGCTGGTGGAGAACCTGCCCGGGTTCCCCGACAACGCCTCGCTCGGCAGCGACGGGCTGGTGTGGGTGGCGATCGCCGCGCCGCGCAACGCGCTGCTGGACCGGCTGCTGCCGCTGCCGGGCGTGCTGCGGCTGCTGCTGTGGAACGTGCCCGAGCGGGTGCGGCCGGAGGCCACGCCGATCGCCTGGGTGATGGCTTTCGACCCGGCCGACGGGCGCCGGGTGCACGACCTGCGCGCCACCGACGCCGGCTACGGCTTCGTCACCGCGGTCGCCGAGCGCGACGGCACGCTGGTGGCGTCGGGCCTCCACGAGGACGACGTCGTGGTGCTGGAGCCCCCCGGTCAGCGGACGGTGTAGGGGCCGGTCGGGACGGCGTGGTAGCCCTTCGCGCCGACCGTCCGCGCCAGCTCGCTGCGCGGCGGGCGCCCGGCGGCCAGCAGGTCCAGCGCCCGGCGGAAGTCGTACTCCGGCGTCCAGCCGAGGTCGGCGCGGGCGGCGGCGTTGACGTACACCCGGTCGATCGACGGGAACAGCCGCCAGCCCAGCCGCTCGTACAGCGCGGGGGCGTCGGGGAACAGCCGTTCGACGACGGCCGGGGCGTCGGTGCGCAGCTGCGCCAGGTCGTCCCGGCCGAACGGCGTGGTGGCGCTGACGACGTAGCGGCCGAACCCGAGCGCCGGCGCCCGGTCGAGGGCGGCGCGGTGCGCGGAGACGACGTCGGCGAGGTCCACCCGCCGGTACAGCAGCTCGTTGACCTTGACGTTGTCGTCGGGGTAGGCGGTGCGGACGTCGTCGCTGTCGTCGCCCTCGGGGAAGAAGCGCGAGGTCCGCAGGACGACGACGGGCAGGCCGGTGTCGCGGGCGACGAGCTCGCAGAGGTCCTCGGCGGCGACCTTGGTGGCGCCGTAGACGTTGCGCACCCGCGGCGGCACCGCCTCGGTGACCCACGCGGCGGGCTCGCCGGGCGCGGGGGTCAGCGCGCGGCCGAAGGCGCTGGTCGTGCTGGTGACCACCACGCGGCCGACGCCGGCGGCCGCCGCCTCCTCGAGGACGGCGAGGGTGCCGGTGACGTTGGTGTCGACGAACGCCTGCCGGCCGTGCGTGCCGACGTGCGGCTTGTGCAGCGTGGCGGTGTGCAGCACCGCGTCGGCGCCGGCGAGGGCGTCCCGGACGGCAGCGCGGTCGGTGACGGAGGCGACGACGTCGGTCCACGGGGAGGGCAGCAGGTCCAGTCCGGCGACGTCGTCACCGGCGTCGCGCAGGACGCGGACCAGCGCCTCCCCCAGGTGGCCGGAGCTGCCGGTGACGAGGACACGCACGCCCGCCACCCTGGCACGTCGCCGACCGGTCCCCGGGACGCGGACGGCCGCCCGGTCCTGGTGGACCGGGCGGCCGGATCGTGCAGCGCCGGCCCGACAGCCGCCTCTCGGCGAGTGGCCGCTCGCAGCGGCGGGAGGTGAGGCCCGGGGGCGTGGACCGGACCGGCACCCTCTCCAACACACCCGGGTGCCATGACGTTCCCCGCCAGCCGGCCTCGTTCAGTAGGGCGGTGGGGTGGTGACGGCGGTGAGGCCGGTGGGGGTGGTGACGGTGAGCGTGCCGTCGGCGGCCAGGTGGTGGCGCCAGCCCTGTGCCTGGTGCTTGCCGCGGTGGTGGCCGGCGCAGTAGCCGGCCAGGTTCTCGGCCGCGGTCGGTCCGGCCGGCCAGGGGATCGCGTGGTCGAGGTGGCCGGTGCGTCGGCGGCAGCCGGGGAAGCGGCAGCGCCGGTCCCGCGCCCGGCCGTACCGGTCCAGCGCCGCGTCGGGGTGGTAGCCGGCGCTCGGGCCGGGCACGGTCAGCCCGGCGCCGGCCGCGTCCGCGCGGTGCAGGGCGGGCAGGTGGGTGAGGGTGAGCAGCGCGCCGGTGAGCGCGTCGGTGAGCACCAGCCGGGGCCGGTCGGCCGGCCCGCCGCCGCCGGCGGTGCGCCGCAGCAGCCCGGCCAGCGCCTCCCTAGCGGTGTCGGTGGCGGCGGCCAGCGCGACGAGCGCGTCACCGGCGGCGGTGATCCGCCCGGCGGAGCTGTCGGCCCCGGCGGTCTCGTCGGCGGTGTCGGCGTGCTCGGCGGTGGCCACCATCCGGGCGGCGTGCCCGAGCACCCGCTGGGCGGTGAGCAGCGCGGTACCGCCGTCGTCCACGGCGCGGTCGGCGCGCGCCCACCAGCCCTCGGACACGGCTGTGTCCGGTGTCAAGTCGGGCGGAGCGGGTTCTTCCGGCGGGAGCGCGAGGCCTGGGGGCGGTTCCTCGTCGACGGGGCACGACACCGGCCGGTCGTCGAACTCCCCGGCCAGCACCCGGGCCTCCATCCGGTCCCACCAGGCGGACAGCTCGGCGGCCTCGGCCTCGTAGTGGGCGATGTCGGCTGCGGTGAGGCCGAGCAGCGGCCAGTCGTCGGCCTCGGTGGCGAAGTCGCCCGGTTCGGTGCCGACCGGCGTGGACCCGGCCGTCGAGGTGTCGGTCGTCGGGCTGTCGGCAACGGGGTCATCGGCCGCTGCCGTGCCGGTGGGGGCGGTGTCGATGGCCGCCGTGTCGGCGGGATCGCCAGGAACCGCGGAGACCAGCGGGGCGCCGGTGAGCGCGGCCAGCAGGGCGCGGACCACCTCCGCCGGCACCACCTGCCCGTCGATCTCGCACGGCTGGTCCCCGCCCAGCAGCGCCCCGAGCGGAGCGACCACATCGAGCGTCACCTGCACCGGCGGCAGACCGCTCTCCCCGGGCCGCAGCACCAGGTCCAGCAGGCAGTCGGCCATCTGCTGCCCGCGGGTGCGCCCGTCATCCGGGAGCGCGTCGGCGTACGCGCCCAGCGCCTTCACCAGGGCCGCCGCCTCCGGCGTGGTCAGCAGCGCGGACACCACGCTCATCCCGTCCACCCGGTCGGGCCGGGCGGACACCCCCCGCTCCCGCACCGCCCTGGCCAGCCGATCCGCGGCGGTGCGGGCGTCGCGGTTGAGCACCTCGCGGCGGGCCTTGTCGCCCAGCTGCGCCGGCGTGGTCACCCGCCCCGCCGCCCACGCCAGCAGGTCGGCCTCCAGCCCGGCCCGCAGCGCGTCGTCGGCGATCGGCGCCACCTTGTCCAGCAGCGGCCACAGGTGCCCGGGGTGCAGCGCACCGGCCTCCAGCGCCGCCAGCGTCCGTGGCAGCCGGTGCACCAGCGTCAGCGAGCGCTCCAGCAGCGCCTGCGCCGCCTCGCTCGACAGCGCCAGCGCCACCGCGAGCTCCTGCGTGGCCCACTCGCTCACCGGCCGCAGCGCGTCCGGGCGAGCGGCCCAGCGTTCGGCGGACATGGCGCCACGTTCGCCCTGCTGTCGGTCGGCCGACGCCGGCCGGGACGCGGCGAACGCCGCCACCGCTCGCGCCCGCAGCGCCGTCTGCCGGGCGATCTCCCGGTCCGCGGCCTGCACCGCCCCCAGCGGCCCGGACGACAGCCCGACCGGCGGCGCCACCGGCACCGGAGCGGTCAGCACGTCGTCCACGTGATCGATCATAGGTTCGAACAAAGCTGAGCGGCAAGCCCTGTGGGCGAGAGAAGTGCAGGTCAGACGGCTGTACGCCGGTCCGCCCCGGCCTCCGACCGTGCCTCCGCGCGGGGTCCGGGCGACAGCAGCGCCGCACGGGCGGCGAGGACGGCGGAGCGCTCGGCGAGGGCTGCCGCGCGGGCGGCCATCCGGCGGGCGCGGCGTCGTCGGGTCGCGGCGGCGACCCGGCGGTGGTGCCGCACCGACCGCCGGAGCTCGGCCGCGCGGGCGTCGTCGAGGGTCGCGGTGAGCCAGTCGGTCACGACTCGCCCCACCCCGTGGGGACCAGCGCCGGGCCGGGCAGCGCCGCGGCCGAGGCGACGACGTGGTCGACCAGCCCGTAGGCCACGGCCTCCTGGGCGGTGAACCAGCGGTCCCGGTCGGAGTCCCGCTCGATCTGCTCGACGCTCTGCCCGGTGTGCAGCGCCTGCAGTTCGTCGAGGTCCCGCTTCAGCCGGCGCAGGGCCTCGGCCTGGACGGCGACGTCGGACTGCGTGCCGCCGAGCCCGCCCGAGGGCTGGTGCACGAGGATCCGGGTGTGCGGCAGGGTGAACCGCTTGCCCGGCGTGCCGGCGGTCAGCAGGAACTGCCCCATCGAGGCCGCCGTCCCGAACGCGTAGGTGGCGACGTCGCAGCCGATCGCCTGCATCGTGTCGAAGACGGCCATCCCGGCGGTCACCGAGCCGCCGGGTGAGTTGACGTAGAGGTGCACGTCGCGGCGCGGGTCGTCGGCCGCGAGCAGCAGCATCTGCGCGCACAGTCGGTTGGCGACGTCGTCGTCCACCTCGCTGCCGAGCACGACGATGCGCTCGCGCAGCAGGCGGTCGGCGACGGCGTCGTGCAACGACGGGGAGCCGGTCGGGGTCTGCACGGTCGGGACCTCCTGGGCCGCCGGGATCGGACGGCCGCAGTCAATCGGGGACGCGGCAGGAATGCGCCCCCGAAAGGACCCCTTTCGCCATTCGCGCAATTGTTCGGCTGTCGGCAGAACGGCGCGGGCGGGTCAGTCCCGGGCCACCGCCGCGACGACCTCCCGCGCCCCGGCCCGGCCCTCGGGGGTCGGCGTCAACGGGTAGACGTGGACGGCGCCCGGGCGGACCGTCACGTCCACCTGCGCCCCCTCGGCGGCGGCCCGGTCCCGCAGGCGCACCACGTCGGGGTGGAGCAGGTCGCGGGTGCCGATCCAGACCCCCACCGGTGGGAGCCCCGCGAGCGGGCCGTGCACCGGGCTGAGCCGCGAGTCGGCCGGGTCGTCGCCGCCGGCCCACGCGCGGCCGGCCTCGGCCAGACCGGCGCTGGACAACCAGGGGTCCCGGGCCTCGGCCGCGGCCACGCCGGGGCCGGTGAGCGCGAGGTCCAGCCACGGCGCGATCAGCGCCAGCCGCCGCGGCTGCGGCAGGCCGCTGCCGAGCAGCGTCTGGGCGAAGCCGAGGGCCAGCCCGCCGCCCGCGGAGTCACCGGCGAGGACGACGTCGTCGCCGAGGTCGCGGTACACGGCGTCGAGCAGGCGGTACGCGTCGCAGTAGGTGGACCGCGGCGCGAGGCCGTAGTCGGGCACCACCACCCGGACGCCGGCGTCGGCCAGCCGCCCGACCAGCGCCCAGTGCTGCGGCGCCATCCCGGCGACGTAGGCGCCGCCGTGCAGGTAGAGGGCGACCCGACCGGACCCGCCGCCGCACGGGGCCACCGTGTGCACCTCGCGGTCCTCGACGAGCCGGGTGGCCACCTCGTGCCGCCGGCGCAGCACGTCGGGCAGCGGGGCGGGCGCGCCGGGGTCGGCCATCCGCTGCCGGGCGCGCTCGGCGGTCGCCATCCGCGGCTTGGCGGTCAGCCGCAGGTAACCGGCCACCGCACGCATCGCCAGGCTCACGCGGTGGCCCGCAGCAGCTGCTCGAAGGCGGTGGCCGGGGAGCCGGTCAGGTCGGGGACGGCGCTGCTCACGGCGGCCATCTCACCAGCCGCGATCGCGGTGTACGTCGACACCCAGGCCTCGACCTGCCAGCGGGGGGCGCCGTAGGAGGCGCGCGAGGCGAAGGCCTCCTCGACGGTCTCCGCGTGGTAGCGGACCGGGCGGCCGGTGACGGCGGTGATCGTCTCCGCGACCTCGGTCAGCGTCAGCGCCTCCGGCCCGGTGAGGTCGAAGGTGCGCCCGGCGTGCGCGGCGGGGTCGCGGAGGACGGCGACCGCGGCGTCGGCGACGTCGTCCTGGGCGACCGCGGCGACCCGCCCGTCGCCGGCCGGGCCGCGGATCACGCCGTCCTCCCCCACCAGCCGGGGCAGGAAGTCGGCGTAGAGCGCGTCGCGCAGGAACGTGGACCGCAGCCCGCGGGCGCGGACGTGCTCCTCGGTGGCCCAGTGGTCGCGGGCGAGGGTGAAGGTCGCGTCCGGGGCGGCGCCCTGGAACGACAGGTAGACCAGGTGCCGCACGCCGGCGGCCGCGGCGGCGTCGACGAAGGCGCGGTGCTGGTCGACCCGGTCGGCGGACTCCGACGCCGACACCATGAACACCGTCTCCACGCCGTCCAGCGCGCGGCGGACCGCGCCGCCGTCGGCGTAGGGGGCGACGACGGCGGTCGCGCCCGGCAGCTGCGGCGCGCGGGACGGGTCGCGGACCAGCAGGCGCTGCGCGACACCGGCGGCGGACAGCCGGCGGGCGACCCGGCCCCCGAGCTGTCCGGTGGCGCCGGTGACGGCGACGGGGATCGGGCTCACCGCGACTCCTCGGGGTCGGTGCGGACGTCACCCGATCCTCGCCCGGGCGCCGTCCTCAGGCCGCGGCGGCCAGCACCGGGCGCGGCTCGGCCGGGCGGACCGGGCGGCGGACGGGGAACGGGACGACCGGCGCGGGCGTCCGCCGGGACTCGAGCACCGCGCAGGTGACGAGGGCGCACCCGAGCCCGACCGCGGCCGACAGCGCGATGGCCGGCTGTCCCACCGCGAGGCCGTAGCCGGTCCAGGCGGCGCAGGACGCGGCGCCGAGCCACCACCGCACCGGCGAGAGCCCGGAGACGTCCTGGGTGCGGTCGCGCAGCAGGCCCAGCGGCTGCGGCACCGCGGCGGCGGCGCCGACGACCGCGGCCACGGAGGCGAGGACGGCGGCGGCCGCGGCCGGCGCGGCGCCGAGGTCCACCGCGAGCACGCTGCCGCCGGCGAGGGCGGCCAGCCCGGCGGCGCCGGAGGCGGTGCGGGCCAGCACCCGCGGGGTGCGCAGCGCCGGCTGGGTGAGCAGCAGGGCGGCGAGCACCGCGACGTTGCCCGCGCCGACGACGGCGTTGGTGACCACCTGGGCCGGGTCGTGCGCCAGCAGGCCGAAGGTCAGCCAGGCCAGGTTCAGCGCGACGGCCAGCCAGGTCCCCGTGGGCGAGAGGCCCCGGGTGCGGCCGTGCCGGCACGAGAGCCAGACCTGGGGCCAGACGACGGCGATGCTGAGGGTGGACGCGACGGTGCCGAGGACGGCGGGCATGGTGGTGCGGGGATCCGTTCGGGAGGACGAGCGAGGGGCGCGGCCACCGGCCGGGAGACGGCGCTCCACCGGGCCGGGTCCCTCGTCACTGAGCGGATCCACGGGTGACCGCAGGTGTCATCGGCGCCCGCCGTCGGGAACGGAACCCGACCGGCCGTGATCCTCCTGTGACCTCCCTCGCCCCCGAGCGGCCCTTCGGCCCTGCCCCGGGGCCGCCGGTCGCGGGACCGTCGGTCCCATGCGCCAGCAGCTGCGTCCCGTCCGGGCCGGGGTGGCCGCGGTCCTCGGCGTCGTCCTGCTCGCCTCGTGCTCCGGCGACGACGGCGGCTCGGGCGACGGCGGGGACTCCGCGGCCGACACCCCGGCGACCAGCTCCCCCGCGGAGGACACGGCAGCCGGGGAGGACTTCTGCACCCGGGCCGCCGACCTCGACCAGCGGGTGGAGGACGCCCTCGCGGAGACCGAGGGCGACGCCTCGCTCCCCGACGTCCTCCGTCAGATCGGGGCCGAGATGCGCGACGTCGACGCTCCGGACGCGATCGCCGCCGACTGGGAGGCGTTGCAGGCGGGCCTGGACCGGGTGGCCGACGCGACGGCCGACCTCGACCTCACCGACGGGGACTCGGTCGCCGCGCTCGAGGAGGCCGGGCGCGGCCTGGACACCGCGAGCGACAACGTCGAGACCTACCTGCGCGACGAGTGCGGGATCGGCTGACCCGCCGCGATCGGTGCAGCGGGGACGAGCGGGACCGCGCGCGAGGCCCCGGCGCAGTCGGGGCAGGACGGGCGGTGTGACGGGCCACGGCCCGCACCGTGGGCACGGCACCGGCACTCCCCGCCGGCATCCCCCGTCCGGGGTGCACCGGCATCCGCGCGGCGGAGTGTGCGTGCACCCGGCCCCGGGTGGGTAGAGCGCCGCACGGACGCCCGGGGAACCCACTCCCGGCACAGCCGATCCGCAGGAGGAGGCGACGTGTCGCTCCCTCGTCCCCAGGTCCCCGACGTCGACCGCCGCATCGCGGTCGCCTACCAGGAGCTCGGCACCGCCCGAGACGGGTTCCGCACCTCCCCGAGTGGCGAGGGCTTCACGTCGTGCCAGGCGGCCCAGCAGGCGCTCGACGACCTGCTCGACCTCCGGCTCACCCTCACCGCCGCACTCGAACGGACGGTGCCGACCGCGGCCTGAGGCCCGGACCGCCGGGCACCTGGCGCGCCGCCGGCGCTTCCCCCGGTGACGCGGCGTCGGCACGGTAGGCGGCGAGCAGCCGCCGCTCCTCGTCCCGCCGCGGGAACCGGGTGGCGACCAGCAACGCTCCGAGCAGCACGGCGACGATCCCGGCCACGTAGGCCCACTGGTCGCCCTGCAGGAACGCGGTCCGGGCCGCGGCCGCGATCTGGTCGGCCTGCGCGGGGTACCGCTGCGCGGTGTCGACGGCGCTGGAGAACGACTTGGTCAGCTCGGCCTGCACGCTGCTGGTGACGTCCTCCCCCGACGACGCGATCGCCGCGCCGGCGGCCGACGCGTAGCCGGCGGTCAGCAGGGCCCCGAAGACCGACTGCATGACCGCGCCGCCGAGGTCGCGCTGCAGGTCCGCGGTGCCCGACGCCATGCCCACCCGGCGCACCGGCACCGACCCGGTCAGCGAGTGCGACGCCGGCGTCCCGGCCAGTCCCACGCCGATGCCGACGAGGGCGTAGCCGAGCCCGACCCGCCAGTACCCGGCGCTCTCGGTCCACAGCAGCAGCATCGCCAGGAAGCCGAGCAGCACGAACGCGTAGCCGGCGAGCAGCGTGAACCGCGCGCCGCGGGCCTCGACGATCGCCGCGGAGCGCGGCGCGACCAGCACCATCAGCGCCGCGGCGGGCAGGATCGCGAGGCCCGCCTCGACGGTCGAGTAGCCCAGGACGTTCTGCAGGTACTGCTGGCCGACGAACATCGCGCCCATCAGCGAGCCGAACACGATCACGCCCGCGCAGGCGGCCACCCAGAAGGTCGGCCGCGCGGCCACCCCCAGGTCGTAGAGCGGCTCGCGGGCGCGGCGCTGGCGGACGGCGAAGGCGACCAGGGCGAGCAGCGCGACGGCGGCGAGGACCAGGGTCAGGGTCGTCCGGTCCGGCACCGGCGCGAAGTTGATCGAGAGGATCAGCGAGCCCACGAGCACCAGGGAGAGCAGCCCGCCCCAGTTGTCGACCCCGCCGGTCGACTCGTTGACGTGCGAGGGCACGGACACCCAGGCCAGGACGAGGGCCAGCGCGGCCAGCGGCAGGGTCAGCAGGAACACCGAGCCCCACCAGAACTGCTCGAGCACCAACCCGGAGCAGACCGGGCCGAGCGCGGCGATCGCCCCGCCGAGGCCGGACCACAGGGCGATCGCCTTCGTCCGGCCGGGTCCGGCCCACAGCGCGGTGATCAGCGCCAGCGTCGTCGGGTAGGCCATCCCGGCCGCGAGGCCGCCGCCCACGCGGGCGAGGAACAGCACGGTGTCGCTCGGCGCGTACGCCGCCAGCAGCGACATCGGGACGGCGAGCACCGTGCCGCCGAGCAGCATGAGCTTGCGGCCGTACCGGTCCCCCAGCGCGCCCAGCCACAGCACCGAGCAGGCCAGGCCCAGGGAGTAGCCGACCGCGATCAGGTCCAGCGCCGTCTGACCGGAGTCGAAGCTCCGCCCGATGTCCGGCAGCGCCACGTTCGCCACCGACAGGTTCAGGTTCGCGACCGCGGCGACGAGGACCAGCGCCGTGAGGACCAGCCCGGCCCGCGGGGGCGCGGTCCCCACCGTCCGCTCCGGGGCGACGACCACGGCCGCAGACTCCCCCCGCGGCACGCCCCCGGGCATCGTCCCGGCCGGACGACCGGCGCGCGGGGGCGTTGACCCCCGTCGAGGACGGCGCGGACCATCTCCGGGGTGCTGGTGCTCGGTGCCGACGAGGTGACCCGGCTCCTCGACGTGGACGTGCTGATCGACGCGCTCGCCCCTGCGATGGCCGACCTCAGCGCCGGGCGCGCCTCGGTCCCCGAGCGCAGCGGGACGCTGGTCCCCCAGGTGGACGGCCGGCTGTTCGGGATGGCGGCGTACGTCCCCTCGCAGGGGGCGCTGGTGACCAAGCTGGTCACGCTCTTCCCGCGCAACGCCGGCACCGCGCTGCCCACGCACCAGGCGGTGGTCGTCGTCTTCGACCCGGCGACGGGTGAACCGGTCGCCCTGCTCGACGGGACGGTGATCACCGCGGTCCGCACCGGGGCGTGCTCGGCCCTCTCGGTGCGGCTGCTCGCGCGCGGGGACGCGTCGGTGCTCGCGCTCCTCGGCACCGGGGTGCAGGCGCGCTCCCACGCGCGGGCGGTGGTGCGCGTGCGCCCGGTCCGGGAGGTCCGGGTCGCCGGTCGCTCCCTGCCGAGGAGCGAGGTCCTGGCCGCGGAGCTGCGCGAGGAACTCGGCGTCGAGGTGCGCGCGGTGCGCACGTACGAGGAGGCGGTGCGCGGCGCCGCCGTCGTCTGCGCCACGACCCAGCCCGCCACGCCGGTGGTCCGGCGGGAGTGGCTGGATCCCGGCACCCACGTGACCTCGGTGGGCTGGTCCGCCTCCGGCCGGGAGGTGGACGACGCCACCGTCGCCGAGGCGCTGGTCTGCGTCGAGTCCCGGCGCCTGGCGCTGGCGTCCGCCACGGCCGCGGGCAGCGCCGACCTGACCGAGCCGCTCCAGCACGGTCTCATCGCCGAGGACGACGTCGTCGAACTCGGCGAGGTCGTCGCCGGCTCGCGGCCGGGACGCACGTCGCCGGACCAGCTCACGCTCTACAAGTCCGTGGGCGTCGCGGTGCAGGACGCGACGGCGGCGACGCTGGTGCTGGCCGCCGCGCGCGCGGCCGGGGCCGGCCGCGAGCTGACGGCCTGACGGACGCTCACCACCCGAGCTGGACGTCGGCCACGATCCCGACGGCGATGAGCGCGGCGGCCACGACGTCGACGGCGGCGCAGAACGGCGGCCACCAGCGCGTGTTGGCCACGAACCCGGTGCGCTGCTGCCAGAGGTCCTTCAGCCCGTGCCCGGCCAGGCCGGCCACGAGCAGCCAGGCCGAGCCGGTCACCCCCGCCGCGGCCACGACGACGAAGACGCCGGCGACGACGGTCTCGACGGCGATCACCCTGCCCCGCCCGTCGGCCACGCTGAACCCGATGTAGACCGCGGCGATCAGGGCGATCCCCAGCGCGTAGACGGTGGACTCGTCGAGCCACGGGAAGGCCAGCGGGGAGGCGGCCTGCAGGCAGCCCCAGACCACGCCCCAGACGATCGGTGTGCGCAGGCCGTGCGCGCCGCGGGCTGCCGCGCCGTGGAGCTCCGGAGCCCGTCCGGAGGCGGTCACGTCGACCTCCCCGGCGGTCGGTCCCGGACGCGGCGCGGAGCCGCCTGCGCCTCGGGTGCACCGCGCGGCGCGGGTACGTGGGCGCCGAGCCTCGCGGCGGCGTCGGCCACGTACGCGGCGTCCTCGGCGACGAAGCCCAGCAGCGCCGAGCCGCGGGTGTGCTGCCAGGACAGGCCGAGGACGTACAGCCCGGGGACGTCGGTGATCCCGCGGGTGTGGACCACGCGGCCGTCGCGCAGCACGCCCGGGACGTCGATCCACGAGTGGTCGGGCCGGTAGCCGGTGGCCCAGACGACGACACCCACCTCCCCGGTGGTGCCGTCGGCGAACCGCACGGTGCGGCCGGCGGCGTCGGCCAGCCGCGGCCGGAAGCGGACGCCGGCCCGCTGCAGGCCGCGCCGGCTGGTGCCGATGAGGAACTCGCCGCGGGACTGCATCCGGCGGCCGAGCCGGGAGCCGGCGGTCACCTGCAGCAGGCGCAGCCGGGTCAGCCACCAGAACAGGTCGCGGCCGAGCAGCCGCTGCGGCAGCGCCGTGTACGTCGCGCCGACCGACAGCTCGACCGGCCGGGTCCGGGCCAGCTCCTCGGCGATCTGGAAGCCGGAGTTGCCGCCGCCGACGACCAGCACGGGCCCCTCGGGCAGGGCGTCGGGGCTGCGGTAGCCGGAGCTGTGCACCTGGGTCACCGACCCGTCCAGCCCGGCGGCCAGCGGCGGGACGAACGGGGTCTGGAACGGTCCGGTGGCCACGACGACCTGCCGGGCGCTGTACATCCTCCCGGCGGCGTCGAGCCGGAACCCGCCGTCGGTGCGCTGCAGCCCGGTGACGCGCGCGTCCAGCTGCACGGGCAGGTCGAAGGCGGCGGCGTAGTCGCGCAGGTAGTCGGCCACCGCTTCCTTGCCCGGGTAGGTGCCGGCCGGCGCCGGGAACGGCAGCCCGGGCAGCGCGTCGTGCTCGGCCGGGGTGAACAGCCGCAGCGACTCCCAGCGCGTGCGCCAGCTGTGCCCGAGTTCCGCCGCCGCCTCCAGGACCAGGAAGCGCAGCCCCCGCTCGCGCAGGTACCAGGCGGCGGCCAGGTCGGCCTGCCCACCGCCGACCACGACCACGTCGTACGGCTCGGCGGGGGCGGTCACGACGTCACCGCCCGGTCGACGGTGAAGCTGAACACCATCCCGGCGTGCATGTGCTCGGCGATGTGGCAGTGCGCCATCCACAGGCCGGGGTTGGTGACGTCGAGCAGGACGTCGACGGTCTGCCCGGTCGGGATGAGCACGGTGTCCTTCCAGACGAGGTTCGGCCCGGGCGCCCCGTCCCGGGCGAGGACGAGGAAGCGGCCGGCGCCGTGCACGTGGAACGGGTGGTGCATCGGGTGGTCGGAGTCCATCTCGTTGACCAGCCGGATCTTGACCCGCTGTCCGACGGTGAAGTGCCAGTGGACGGGGAGCCCCTCGCGGCCGGGAGCGCGGTCCAGCAGCTTCCAGCGCATCGTCTCCGTGGTGGTGGCCCGGCTCGTCTCGGCCATCTCGTCCTCCCACTCGATCCCGTCGGTGGTGGCGGGACCGTGGTGGTGGGCGTGCCCGTGCCCGGCGTCGTGGCCCGTGTCGTGGCCCGTGTCGTGGCCCGTGTCGTGGCCCGTGTCCTGGCCCGTGTCCTGGCCCATCGTGTGGCCGGCGCGGCCCGTGTCGTGGCCTGAGGCGCCCCCGGCCGGGGCGGTCGCCATCAGCTTCATGCCGCACTTCGGGCAGCGTCCGGGGTCGTCGCCGACCACCTCGGGGTGCATCGGGCAGGCGTAGGTCACCGGGCCGGCCGCCGGGGCCGCAGCCGGGTCGTCCATCTCGGCGACGATGGCGAGGACCTCGTCCGGCGGCGCGGCCAACCAGGCGTCGAGCTGCCGGCGCTCGGCCACCAGCTCCGGTGCGCTGCGCAGCACCTCGAACCGGTCGGCCGGCGGTGGCTCGGCGACCTCGTCGGTGACGGTGATCGCCGCCAGCCGGTGGGTCCGGTCCGGAGTGCGGTGCTCCAGCGCGAACTCGCCCGGCCGGTCGAACAGCACGTCGACGACGGCCCGTTCCGACGGGGCCAGCACCACGTCGGGGACGAACTCCTCGTGCTCCACCCGGCCGCCGTCGCCGCCGACGAGCTTCATCCGGGCGCCGGGCACGGTCACCCGGAAGACGCGGCTGTTGGCGGTGTCGGTCAGCCACAAGCGGACGACCTCGCCGGTCCGCGCGGTGAACGCCGGGGCGGTCTCGCCGCCGGTGAGCATCACGTTGCCGTAGCGGCCCATCGCCGCGTGATCGGTCTCGGTGCGGCTGAACGGGGCGATCACGCCGTCCTCGAGCAGCAGGTCGTCGAGGGTCAGCACCAGGTCGCGGTGCGCCGGCGGCCAGTAGTCCGGCTCGGCCGGCTCGACCAGGATGCTGCCGTAGAGGCCCAGTTCCTGGGTGACGTCCTCGCGGACGTGCGGGTGGTACCAGTACAGGCCCGGGTCGGGGAACTGGATGCGGTAGGTGAACTCCCCGCCGGGCGGGATCGGCGCCTGCGTCTCGTGCGGCACGCCGTCGTAGCGGTTCTCCAGGCGCAGCCCGTGCCAGTGCACGGTGGTGTCGAGGTCGGTGCCGTTGGTGACGTGCACGACGATCTCCGAGCCCTGCCGGACCTTGAGCGTGGGACCGGGGATCGAGCCGTTGTAGCCGAGCATCCGCACCGTGGTGTCGCCCAGTCGCTTGGCGACCGGGGCGGGGTGCAGCGACAGCTCGTCGCCGTCGCCCAGTTCGAGCACCTCGGGCTGCGTGGCCTCCGGCAGGCCGGTGAGGTCGGTGGAGAAGAAGGTATCCACGGGACGTCCTCCTGTCGGTGAGCGAGGAGTCTCAGCTCCGGGTGCCGCCGGAAGCGGGAGGTGGTCCGGACGAGTCCGCGGCGCCGCGCGCACCGGCGCGGGCGGGCTCGGCGACGTGCTCCGCGGTCATGGCGCCTCCTGTGCGGACCGGTAGTCCACCGCCGCCGGAGGTGGCCTGTCCAGACGCTCGGCAGCGGTCCGGCCCGGGAGCGCCCGGACGTCGACGCCCTCCTCCGCCCAGCTGCCGTCGGGCACCATCCGGCCGTGGACCCCGAGCAGCTGCTGCGGACGGCGGCCGACCGACTGGACGCGCTCGCCGCCCGGACGACCCCCGGCGACTGGCGCACCGGCGGACTGCTGGCGACCCGCCCCGAGGTGGTCGCGCACCTCCCCGACGGGGGCACCGAGCACGTGGCCGAGGCGCGGTCCGGCACCGGTGCGTGGATCGCGGCCCTCTCCCCCGCGCTGGCCGCGCCGCTCGCGAGCTGGCTGCGCGCCACGGCGACGCACGAGCCGGCCGACCCGGCGGCCGGGGCGTTCGCCCGGGCGCTGCTGGCACGGCTGCCCTGACCCGTCGCGCCCGTGGGACGCCACCGGCCCGGCCCCCTGCGGGGGACCGGGCCGGTGGCGACCTCGGTGGTCAGGGACGAACCCCGACCGGTCGGGTCAGCTGCAGCCGCTGGTGGAGCCGCAGCCCTCGCAGACGTAGCAGCTGCCGGCCGGGCGCATCTTCGTGCCGCAGGTCATGCACAGCGGCGCGTCGGTGACGTTGCCGGTGACCAGCTCGAGCAGCTCGGCCGAGGAGTGGGCCTCCTTGGCCGGCTTCCCGGCGGCCGGCTCCGGCTTGGCCGGGGCCTCGGTCGGCACCGAGCCGCGCAGCGCCTCGACGTCGACCTCCTCCTCCTCGACGACCTCCGCCGTCGAGGCCGAGCCGCCGTAGGTGCCCGACACCTGCGCCGCCCGCTCCTCGGCGGTGAAGATGCCGAGGGTCGCGCGGGTCTCGACCGGCAGGTGGTCCAGCGCCAGGCGACGGAAGATGTAGTCCATCACCGACTGGGCGATCCGGATGTCCGGGTCGTCGGTCATGCCGGCCGGCTCGAAGCGCATGTTGGTGAACTTCTGGATGTAGGTCTCCAGCGGCACACCGTGCTGCAGCGCGATCGAGATGCCGATCGAGAAGGCGTCCATGACACCGGCCAGGGTCGAGCCCTGCTTGCCGAGCTTGAGGAACACCTCGCCGAGGTTGCCGTCCTCGTACATCCCGGCGGTCATGTAGCCCTCGGCGCCGGCGACGCTGAACGACGTCGTCATGCTCTGCCGCTTCTTCGGCAGCCGGCGGCGGACCGGGTGCGACGTCGTGGCGACCGGAGCGGCCTCCACCTCGACCGTGGCCCCACCGTCGGCAGTGGCCTTCTTGGCCTTGGCGTCGGACAGCGGCTGGCCGACCTTGCAGTTGTCGCGGTAGATCGCCAGCGCCTTGAGGCCGAGCTTCCAGCCCTGGAAGTAGATGTTCTCGACGTCCTCGACGGTCGCCGTCTCCGGCATGTTGACCGTCTTGCTGATCGCGCCGGAGATGAACGGCTGCACCGCGGCCATCATGCGGACGTGGCCCATCGGGGAGATGGCCCGCTCGCCCATGGCGCAGTCGAACACCTCGTAGTGCTCCGGGCGCAGGCTCGGGGCGTCGACGACGTGGCCGTGCTCGGCGATGTACTCGACGATCGCCTCGACCTGCTCGTCCTGGTAGCCCAGGCTCTTCAGCGCCCGCGGGACCGTCTGGTTGACGATCTGCATGGACCCGCCGCCGACCAGCTTCTTGTACTTGACCAGCGAGAAGTCCGGCTCGATGCCGGTCGTGTCGCAGTCCATCATGAAGCCGATGGTCCCGGTGGGGGCGAGGACCGAGGCCTGCGCGTTGCGCCAGCCGTTGTCCGCGCCGATCTCCAGGCACTCCTGCCACTGGGCGGTGGCGGCCCGCAGCACGTCGGCGTCGTCGGCGCCGACCGGGCGGATGGCGTCGTTGGCGGCGGCGTGCTTGCGCATGACGCGGGCGTGCGCGTCGGCGTTGCGGGCGAAGCCCTCGTAGGCGCCGACGATGCCGGCGAGCTCGGCCGAGCGGCGGTAGGCGGTGCCGGTCATCAGCGAGGTGATGGCCGCGGCCAGGGTCTGGCCGCCCCGCGAGTCGTAGGCGTGGCCGGTGGCCATCAGCAGCGCGCCGAGGTTGGCGTAGCCGATGCCCAGCTGCCGGTAGGCGCGGGTGGTCTCACCGATCGGCTCGGTCGGGAAGTCCGCGAAGCAGATCGAGATGTCCATCGCGGTGATGACCAGCTCGACGGCCTTGACGAAGGTCTTGGCGTCGAACGTCCCGTCGTCCTTGAGGAACTTCATGAGGTTCAGGGACGCCAGGTTGCACGAGCTGTTGTCCAGGCTCATGTACTCCGAGCAGGGGTTGGACGCGTTGATCCGGCCCGTCTCGGGGTTGGTGTGCCAGTCGTTGATCGTGTCGTCGTACTGGATGCCGGGGTCGGCGCACTCCCAGGCGGCCTGGGTGACCTTGCGGAACAGGTCCCGGGCGTCGACCTTCTCGATCACCGAGCCGTCGAGGCGGGCGCGCAGGCCGAAGTCGGTGCCGTCCTCCACCGCGCGCATGAACTCGTCGGAGACGCGGACCGAGTTGTTGGCGTTCTGGTACTGGACGCTGGTGATGTCCTTGCCGCCGAGGTCCATGTCGTACCCGGCGTCGCGCAGCGCGCGGATCTTGTCCTCCTCGCGCGCCTTGGTCTCGATGAACTCCTCGATGTCGGGGTGGTCGATGTCGAGGACGACCATCTTGGCCGCGCGCCGGGTGGCGCCGCCGGACTTGATGGTCCCGGCGGAGGCGTCGGCGCCGCGCATGAAGCTGACCGGGCCGGAGGCGGTGCCGCCGGAGGACAGCAGCTCCTTGGACGAGCGGATGCGGGAGAGGTTCAGGCCGGCGCCGGAGCCGCCCTTGAAGATCAGCCCCTCCTCCCGGTACCAGTTGAGGATCGAGTCCATCGTGTCGTCGACGGCGAGGATGAAGCAGGCGCTGACCTGCTGGGGCGCGCTCGTGCCGACGTTGAACCACACGGGGCTGTTGAAGCTGAACACCTGGTGCAGCAGCATCCAGGACAGCTCGTGCTCGAAGACCTCGGCGTCGCCCTCGGTGGCGAAGTAGCCGTGCTCGCGGCCGGCCGCGCCGTAGGTGAGCACCACCCGGTCGATGAGCTGACGCAGGCTGCTCTCCCGCTGCGGGGTGCCGACGGCGCCGCGGAAGTACTTCGTGGTGACGATGTTGGTGGCGTTGATGCTCCACTCGGCGGGGAACTCGACGCCGCGCTGCTCGAAGTTGATCGAGCCGTCACGCCAGTTGGTCATGACGACGTCGCGACGCTCCCACGTCACCTCGTCGTACGGGTGGACGCCGGCGGTCGTGTAGACCCGCTTGACCTTCAGGCCCTTCCCCCTGGTCGGCGCCTTGGCGACCCGGCGCGTACGGCCTGCCGGGCGGTCCTCGATCTCGGTCACGAGCTCTCCCTCGGTGAGTGGTGCGGGCGGCTGGGGAAGAGAGCCGCCCTGTTCCTATCCGGTGCTGCTGACGGTTTCGGTGGTGCTGGGAGGGCCGGCGACGCTGCCGGCGCACGTCTGGTCGCGCGGGCGGCGGTCAGCCGTCGCGGGCGGTGGAGGGGGTGCGGGCGGAGCCGCGCCGGCGCGGCGCCGGCGGCTCGATCTGCAGCCCGGGCAGCGGCGGGGTGCCGCCGCGGTGGTGGCGGGCCCGCAGCTCGGTGATCTCCTTCTCGAAGTCCTCGACCGAGGTGAAGGCGCGGTAGACGCTGGCGAAGCGCAGGTAGGCGACCTCGTCGAGCTCGCGCAGCGGCTGCAGGATGGCCAGCCCGACCTCGTGGCTGGGGACCTCGGCCACGCCGCTGGCGCGGATCGCGTCCTCCACCTGCTGGGCCAGCTGCTGGAGCTGGTCCTCGTCGACCGGCCGGCCCTGGCAGGCGCGCCGCACGCCGGCGACGACCTTGGTCCGGTTGAACGGCTCGCTCACCCCGCTGCGCTTGACGACGGCGAGCACCGCCTCCTCGACGGTGGTGAAACGGCGGCCGCAGGCCGGGCACGAGCGGCGGCGACGGGTGGTTGCCCCCTCGTCGGCCTCGCGCGAGTCGATCACGCGGCTGTCGGGGTTGTGGCAGAACGGGCAGCGCACTGCGGTTCACCTCCTCCGCGGGAGACCGGACCGGGGACCCGGTCGGGCGGCTGGTGCCGACGGGCTCGTCCGGCCCTGCCGGACCCGCCCGTCTGCGTCTGTCTGTGGACCCCTCTGGGGACATCCGGTGGACACCCCGTGGAGGTCCTGAGGACGGCCTGTGGAGGACTTCCATCGGTGCAACTACTAGATGTAGGGGGACAGTAGGCCCCGCTCCACTACATCTGCAAGACGAGAACGCGCGTGTCTCTTCCGTCGAGATCCGGCCGTGACCCCGTGGTGACCAGGGGCGAGCAGGGTCCCCTCCCGTCACACGACACGCCGGGACGCCGCGCGTGTCGGCGCGCGGGAGGGGGCGGGTGGGTGTATCGACCGCCCGTCAGGAGGGCGTCCACGAGCGCCTGCGGTGGCGCGCGGACGCCCGCCCGGATCGCCGGCGGGACGCCGGCACGGGAACCACGGGCCCCGGGAGCACTCGCCCCCGCGGCGGGTCAGACGGTCGGGCGGACGGCGGGGCGGCCGCCGCGGGGGTGCGGCACCAGGTCCCCGAGGCGGATCGGCCGGGTGTAGAGGCGGGCGTCCTCGGCGAGGGTGTCGGCAGCGGGAGGTGCGGCCACGGACCCGAGGGCGATGGCGGGCATCTCCGCCGTGACGGCGCGGTGCCGCCCGGCGCCGTGGACGGCCCGTGCGCGGTGCCGGCCCGCGCCACCGCCGACGGCGGGCATCTCGGCGGTCATGTCGAGGCCGTGTCGACGTGCTCGGCGGGAGCGCTCGAGCGCAGGGCCTGCCGCCCGGTCCGATGCCGCCACGGCTGCCGGCGGGACCTCGGGCGCCGGCGCGAGGTGCCGTTCGGGCAGTCGCACGTCGGCCAGCCCCACCCAGGTGCCGGCACCCTCGACCACCTCGGGGACGTCGGTCCGCAACCGCACCCAGGCCTCGCACACGCCGGCGTCGTCGTGTCGCCAGCCGAGCATCGCGCCGGGCACCCAGCTGCTGTTCACGAACACCTCGACGTCCTGTGGGGACCCGAAGGACACCGCTGCCTGGCTGTTCACGGCTGCTGACACGGTCCTCACCGTAAGTGTTGGTCTGCACTCATTTCGTGAGCGACGCGACCGCCGATGGTTGACGAACCGGGGAGGTCCGCCTCGTCAGTTCCGGCCGCCCGGCCGCCGGCGGAGCGCCTACGGCAGGCGCAGCACCTGGCCGGGGACGACGACCGCCGCCTCCAGGTCGTTGAGCTCCTCGATCGCGTCGACCACCGCGCGCACGTCCTGGCCGGGGCCGGCGACCTCCGCGGCGATCGACCACACCGTGTCACCGCTCTCGACCACGACGCTGCTCTCGCCGGCCAGGCGCAGGCCGTCATCAGGGGCGAGGACCCCCCGGCCGAGGGCGGCCCCGCCGACGCCGGCGGCGAGGACCAGCACGGTGACCAGGCGGCGCCCGCGACGGGTCAGCCGCACCGGCGACGGGGCCGGCGCGCACCGCGTGCGGACGGCGGTCCGGGCGGGCTCCGAGCGCACCGGCCGCCCGCTGGGGCGGGCCGGGTCGCGACGGGTGCGCGGCCCCTCGGCGGCCGGCCCGGCGGTGCGCGCGGGAGCCGCCGCGGGACGGTCGGGCACCGGCCGCAGGTGCCCCGCGACGCGGGGACCCGAGCCCGGCAGGCCCGCCCGCGGCGCCGGCCGGTCGGCGCGAGCCGGGACCGACCGACCCCCGCCGGCGGCCGTCCCGCCCTCCCCGCGGAGCGGCGGCCGCCACGGGACCCGGACCGCCGCGTCGAACTCGAGCACTGCCTGCCGCACGCTGCCCATGACCGCTCCTCCAGATCGGGTCCACCGAATCGAACGCGTGTTCGATCGAACGTCTGTCCGGATGTCTACCGCACGGGTCCGACGAGTGCGAGAGCGGCGCGGCGTGTCCTTCGAACACACGTTTGAACCTGTGGCGCCGGCGCGCTACGGTCCGTGCGGGCGCACCGCCCGCCGACCGGCCCCGGGCCGGGAGGGCGACGGACGGGCCGCGGGGACGCGGCCGGCGAGGAGGAGACGTGGCGGGCACGAGCGGGACCGGCCAGGGCACCCGGGGCGGCGCGGCGACCCGCCGTCCGGCCGCCGAGCGCGGTGCCGGCGCGGACGGCACGGGCGCCGTGCGCACCTTCCCCGACCGGGGCGAGGGCGGCGACGGCCTGACCCAGCGGCAGCGCCGGGTCCTCGAGGTCATCCGCGACTCGATCGAGCGGCGTGGCTACCCGCCCTCGGTCCGCGAGATCGGCGAGGCGGTCGGCCTGTCCTCGGCGTCGTCGGTCGCCCACCAGCTGTCGGTGCTGCAGAAGAAGGGCTGGCTGCGGCGCGACCCCAACCGGCCCCGCGCACTCGACGTCCGGCTGCCCGGCGAGACCGCGGGCGAGTCCGCCCCCGCGGCGCCCGCCGCGGCCGCCGACGGCTCGGCGGCCCCCACCTACGTCCCGCTGGTCGGGCGGATCGCGGCCGGTGGCCCGGTGCTCGCCGAGCAGGCCGTCGAGGACGTCTTCCCGCTCCCCCGCGAGCTCGTCGGCGAGGGCACGCTGTTCATGCTGCGCGTCGCCGGTGACTCGATGGTCGACGCGGCCATCTGCGACGGCGACTGGGTCGTCGTCCGCCAGCAGCCCACCGCCGAGAACGGCGAGATCGTCGCCGCGATGCTCGACGGCGAGGCCACGGTCAAGACGTACAAGCGCCGCGACGGGCACGTCTGGCTGCTGCCGCACAACCCGGCCTACGAGCCGATCCCCGGCGACGAGGCCACCGTCCTCGGCCGCGTCGTCACCGTCCTGCGGCGGGTCTGAGCCGCAGGTCCCCACCGGTGCCGGAGCTCAGGCGCTGGCGGGCGGACCACCGGACCGGCGGCGGCGCAGCCGCCCGCCGATCCACACCAACGCGGTCGCGACGACGGCGGCGGCCACGCCGGCGGCCACCGGCGACAGGCCCCCGGCGTCCCCGCCGAGCAGGGCCGACGGCGACGGGTCGGCCGCGGGGGGCGCCGCCGTCGTGGGCGGCGCGGACCCCGCCGGGACCGGCACCGCGGTCACGTCCCCGGGGAGGCCCTCGCCGGCCACCAGCAGCGCGCTGCCGTCCGCGGTGAACGACACGGCCTCCCCCTGCGGTGCCTCGGGCAGGGCGATCCGCACCGGCTCGCCGGCCAGCGCCCCCGGGACGTCGGCCCCGGCGAGCGGCCAGACGTAGGCGTCGGTGTAGGTGCGCAGCGCGATCCGGCTGCCGTCGCGGGCGACCGCCCCGCCGGTGACCAGCAGCTGCCCGGCCCGGCCCACGGGACCGCCGGGCGTGCCGGTGAGGGTGAACGCGACGGTGCCGACGTCGGCCAGCGCGACCGTGCCGCCGTCGACCAGCGGCGCCGCCGGCCGGTAGACGTGGCTGGCGCCGAGCACCTCCTTGGTCACGATGTACGGGGTCCCGTCGGGGGCGAGCAGCAGCGCCTCGGCGTCGTGCGGGCCGTCGGGGTAGGTCAGCCGGTACAGCGCCGTCCCGCCGTCGGGCCGCAGCGCGACGAGCGCGACCGTCGTCCGGACGGTGGTGTTGTCGCCGGTGTCGGCCAGCCACACCGTGCCGTCGGGGCCGACGCCGAGGTCCTCGGGGTCG
Organism: Geodermatophilus sp. SYSU D00525; assembly: GCF_054050475.1. Taxonomy (NCBI): domain Bacteria; kingdom Bacillati; phylum Actinomycetota; class Actinomycetes; order Geodermatophilales; family Geodermatophilaceae; genus Geodermatophilus; species Geodermatophilus sp. SYSU D00525. The sequence goes on along the minus strand of NZ_JBJGZK010000026.1, from coordinate 6,861 downwards.
TAGGGGTCCACCGGCGCGGTGGTCACGTCGACGACCTGGCACGCGCCGTCGAGCACGTACACGGCGACCTCGTCCCCGCCGTCGACCACGGCGAGCATCCGGTCGCCGACGTCCACCAGGCCGGAGAGCTCGGCCAGCCGCGGGTCGGTCACCTGGCAGCGGACCGAGGGAGCGGCCGGCTCCTCGGCCGCGGCCGGCGCCGCCCGGAGGGCGAGCAGGCCCGCGGTCAGCAGGACGGCCGGTGCCCGCCGGACGGTGCTACGCGGACGGGCGGCCGGACCGGGCACTCGCCCAGCGTGACAGCACCAGCGCGTCGAGTGCGTGAACCACGCCCAGCAGCAGCAGCCCGACGGCCGCGCCCACCACGGCGTCGGTGACCCAGTGGAAGTCCAGCGAGACCATCGCGATCCCGGTGGCCACCGGCCCGACGACGGCCAGCCACCACAGGGTGCGCTGCACCCGCGGCCCGAGTCCGTACTCGACCGCCTGCCAGCGCGCCACGCCCCACATGAGCACGGCGTTGGCCACGTGCCCGGAGGGGTAGCTGGCGCCGTCGCGGTGGAAGAAAGAACCGGGATAGGCGGGGGCGGTGCGGCCGGTGCCGAACTTGAACGCGTAGACGACGACGGTGAGCAGCGCCAGTGCGGTGACCACCCGCAGCAGCGGCAGCACCGTCCGCTCGCGCACGCACAGCCAGCCGACCAGGGCGGCCAGCACGATGAGGATGGTGCCGCGGCCGCCGATCTGGGTGACCGCCCAGACCGGCCAGTAGGCCGGGGAGTCGCGCAGGTCCCAGGCGCTGACCACCTCGGACACCTCGAGGTCCAGCCGCTCGAGCACCCCGCGGCTGAGCAGGTCGACGGTGACCCCGACGGTGACCGCGAACGCCACGACCAGCAGCCACCACGGCGGGCGCCCGCTCCCCACCACCGGCTCCGGGCGGGCGGTGGCCCGCTCCGGGCGCCCGGTCGGCGCGCCGGGGCTGCGCCGCACCACGCCGCTGGTCACGCGATCACGGTACCGGGCCGTGACCCGCCCGTGACCTCGGCGGGGCGGAACGGCGAGCCGCCCGGGCACCCGGCGCGGAGCCGGGCACCCGGGCGGGCGGGGGTGCGGGAGACGGTCAGCCGACCGGGACGGCGAACCGCTCGAGAGCGGCGGCCAGGCCGCCGTCGACGCGGGCGGTCAGCCGGGTGCCGCCGGCCTCGTGCTCCTCGCTGAGCACCTCGCCGTCGCGGTGGACGCGGGCCACCAGGTCGCCGCGGTCGTAGGGCACGAGCACCTCGACCTCGACGTCCGGGTGCGGCAGCCGGGCGGACACGATCTCGCGCAGCTGCTCGATGCCCTCGCCGGTGCGCGCGGAGACCCACACGGCCCCGGGCAGCGCCCGGCGCAGGGTCAGCACGTCGTCCTCGGTCATGGCGTCGACCTTGTTGACGACGATCAGCTCCGGCACCGCGGCGGCGTCGATCTCGCGCAGCACCACGTGCACCGCGTCGATCTGGCCGAGCGGGTCGGGGTCGGAGCCGTCGACGACGTGCAGCAGCAGGTCGGCGCCGGCCACCTCCTCCAGCGTCGAGCGGAACGCGTCGACGAGCTGGTGCGGCAGGTGCCGCACGAACCCGACGGTGTCGGTGAGCGTGTACTCGCGGCCGTCGGGCGACTGCGCGCGGCGCACCGTCGGGTCCAGGGTGGCGAACAGCGCGTTCTCGACCAGCACGCCGGCGCCGGTCAGCCGGTTGAGCAGGCTGGACTTGCCGGCGTTGGTGTACCCGGCGATCGCCACGCTCGGGACGGCGTGCCGGTCGCGCGCCGAGCGCTGGGTGGCCCGGGCGGTGGCCATGCCGGCGATCTCGCGGCGCAGCTTGCTCACCCGCGACCGGATCCGCCGTCGGTCGGTCTCGATCTTCGTCTCACCGGGACCGCGGGTACCGATGCCGCCACCGCCGGCGACGCGGCCACCGGCCTGCCGGGACAGCGACTCACCCCAGCCGCGCAGGCGCGGCAGCATGTACTGCATCTGCGCCAGCTCGACCTGGGCCTTGCCCTCCCGGCTGGTGGCGTGCTGGGCGAAGATGTCGAGGATCAGCGCGGTCCGGTCGACCACCTTGACCTTGAGGGTCTTCTCCAGCGCGTTCAGCTGGCCGGGGGTCAGCTCGCCGTCGCAGATCACCGTGTCCGCGCCGGTCGCGGCGACGATGTCGCGGATCTCGTTCGCCTTGCCCGAGCCCACGTACGTGCCGGCGTCGGGCTTGTCCCGCCGCTGGCTCACCGCCTCGAGCACCTGCGAACCCGCGGTCTCGGCGAGCGCGGCGAGCTCGGCCAGCGAGCGGTCGGCGTCGGCCTGGGTGCCCTCGGTCCACACGCCGACGAGCACGACGCGCTCGAGGCGCAGCTGCCGGTACTCGACCTCGGTGACGTCGGCGAGCTCGGTGGAGAGCCCGGCGACGCGGCGCAGCGCGCCACGGGCCTCGAGCGCGTAGGAGCCGGTCGTGTCGTCGTCCTCGTCCCACGGGCCGGCCGGCGCGGGACGGGTCTCGGCGAGCGTGTCGTCGTCGAGCGGGGTGCTCTCGGGGGCGGTCGTCATCACGTCCAGCGTGACACGCGCGTCGTCAGCGGTCACGTGGGTTGTCGTCTGTGCAGTCGTCATACGGTCGGTGCAACACCGGAAGGGCCCGAGTGCATCCCGCCGGGAGCCGGGTAGGTCGGGACGACGACCACGACGCAGGGAGGCACCGTGAGCACCAGCAGCGACACCGGCACCGACGACCCCGGCCGCGACCCGGTGGGCCTGGACCCGCCGCGCAACCCCTTCGGCGGCGCCGACCAGGACACCGGCCGCGGCGAGCCGCGCGGCACCGGCAACACCGGCCCGGCCGACAAGCCGGAGGCGCCCACCGACGAGCCCGGGACCCGCGCGGACACCCCGGACAACCCCTAGGAGTCCAGCCACTCCCGGGTCAGCTCTCCGGAGGCGACGACGACGGCGGGACCGCGCAGCACCGTCGTCTCCGGGGAGACGTCCACCGTGAGCCGGCCACCGGGGACGTCGACGACGACGGTGCCGCGCTGGGGCTCCTCGGAGCCGGCCGCCAGCGCCGCGTACGCCGTCGCGCAGGCGCCGGTGCCGCAGGAGCGCGTCTCCCCCACCCCGCGCTCGTGCACCCGCAGCCGCACGTGCGCGTCGGCGCCCTCGGCCGGGTTCGCCAGCACCCGCACGAACTCGACGTTGACGCCCTCCGGGAACAGGCCGGGGTCGAAGCTGGGCTGCCGGGTGAGGTCCAGGGCGTCGAGGTCGGCGTCGGTGAGGCAGACCAGGTGCGGGTTGCCCATCGACACCGCCTGCCCGGGGAACGCCCGACCGCCGACGGTGGCCTCGCCGCGGCCGAACGGGCGGGCCGGGCCCATGTCGACCCAGTAGGCGCCGTCGGCGCCGGCACCGACCCGCCGCGGGCCGCCCCGGGTGCCGACCAGCACGCCGTCGGCGCAGGCGGCGCGGTCGAGCAGGCCCTCGGTGACCAGGGCGTGCAGGAACAGCCGGATGCCGTTGCCGCACATCTCCGCGTGCGAGCCGTCGGCGTTGCGGTGGTCCATGAACCACTCGCAGGCGTCGAGGGCGTCGCCGAGGACGGCGGGGGCGTCGGGCACGTGCCGGCTGCGCACCACCCGGAGGACGCCGTCGCCCCCGAGGCCGGCGCGGCGCTCGCACAGCCGCTGCACGAGGGCGGCGTCGAGGCGGTCCTCCGACCAGCGGTCCCCGTCGGGGTCGGGCAGGACGACGAAGTCGTTCTCGGTGCCGTGCCCGAGGAGGAACCGGTCGCTCACCGCCCGATCGTACGGCCGGCGAGCAGCGCCCCGACGGCGTCGGCGAGGTCGGAGCGGGCGGCGTCGAACCACGTCGTCGTCGCGTCCCGGTGGAACCACGACCGCTGCCGGCGGACGAAGCGGCGGGTGGTGCCGACCGTCCGCTCGCGCGCCTCGTCGGGCGTCAGCTCGCCGTCGAACTGGGCGAGCACCTGCGCGTACCCGAGCGCCCGTGAGGCGGTGGGTCCCTCGCGCAGGCCCTCGGCGACCAGCGCCTCGACCTCGGCGACGAAGCCGGCGGCCCACATCCGGTCCACCCGGACGGCCACCCGCTCGTCGAGCTCGGCGGGCTCGCGGTCCAGGCCGACGACCACCGCCGGGTAGTGCGGCCGCGGCTCGGGCAGCGTCGCGCGGAACGGCCGGCCGGTGATCTCCACGACCTCCAGCGCGCGCACGATCCGCCGCCCGTTCGACGGCAGGACCGCAGCCGCGGCGGCGGGGTCGACCGCGGCCAGCCGGGCGTGCATCGCGGCGGGGCCGGACTCCTCCAGCTCGGCCTGCAGCCGGGCTCGCACGGCGGGGTCGGTGCCGGGCATGTCGAGGTCGTCGAGGACGGCGCGCACGTACAGGCCGGACCCGCCGACCAGCAGCGGCAGGACGCCGGAGGCGCGCAGCCGGTCGATCTCGGCGCGGGCCAGCCGCGCGTACTCGGCCACCGACGCCGCCTGCCGCACGGACCAGACGTCGAGCAGGTGGTGCGGCACGCCCCGCCGCTCGGCGAGGTCGGGCTTGGCGGTGCCGATGTCCATGCCGCGGTAGAGCTGCATCGAGTCGGCGTTGACCACCTCCCCGCCGAGCCGCTGCGCGAGCGTCACCGCGAGCGCGGTCTTGCCGGTCGCCGTCGGTCCCACGACGGCGACGACGGGCGGCGGCGTCACCGCACCGTCCAGGACGCGACGAGGTAGCCGACGCCGAAGGGCGCGCCGTCGAACCGCAGCTCCGCGGTGACGTCCCGGCCGGCCAGCAGCGCACCGACCGCCCGCCAGGCCGGCACGCCGGCCGCCAGCAGCCGCTCCCCCTCGGCCGGGTCCAGCGCGGCGAGCGCGGCGGCGTCCCCGGCGGCCAGCGCCGCGGCGACGGCGGCGTCGAAGGGCGCGGCGGCGGGGTCGAGGTGGCCGGGCGCCTTCTCGCTGCGGCGGGCCGAGCCGTCGCCCATGACCAGCAGGCCGGCACCGGGCAGCTCCCCGACGGCGGCGGCGAGGTCGCCGGGGCCCACGCCGACCCGGGGGCCGGGGTGCCCGGCGCGGCGCAGCAACCACGCACCGACGGTCAGCGACAGCGGCAGCGGCCGGCCCGCGGGCCGCACCTCCCCGTCCAGCGGCACCTCGACGTCCACGCCGAACCCGCGCAGGTCCCCGGCGTCGCCCGCGCCGTGGCGGCCCTCCGCGTCGGCGCCGACGACGACCACCGGGCCCGGCGCGGCGGCGGCCAGCGCGGCGACCGCGTCGGTGCAGGCCGACAGCAGCGCGGCGGTGTCCGCGGCGGCCCGTCCGGCGACCTCGGGGAGCAGCAGCGGCGGGCACGGGCAGAAGGCGACCGGGACGGCCGCGGCGGGACTGCTGCTCACCGGAGCAGTCTCGCCGATGCGGCGTGGGACACTGCGGTGCGTGTCGAGCACGACGAACCCCGGAGACGGGTCGCAGCAGGTCCCCTCGCCCGAGACGGCGGGTCCCGACGCGGTCGCCCCGGAGGCCGGGACTCCCGCCGCGCCCACCCCCGACGCGGCGGCGCTGGCCGACCCGACGGCGGCCGAGAGCACCCCCGAGGCCGCGCCGGAGACCCCCGCCGCAGGGACCGCCCCCGAGGCCGCGCCGGAGGCCCCCGCCCCCGAGACGCCTGCCCCCGAGACCGCACCGCCCGCCGGGGTGGTGACCGCGCCGGCCGCCGAGTCGGCGTCGGACCCCGCGCAGTGGGGCCGGGTCGACGAGGACGGCACCGTCTACGTGCGCACCGCCGACGGCGAGCGCGCGGTCGGCTCCTGGCAGGCCGGCGACCCGGCCGCGGGCCTGGCGCACTTCGCCCGCCGCTACGACGACCTGGCCACCGAGGTCAGGCTGCTCGAGGCGCGGCTCAAGGCGCACACCGGCAACCCGAACGAGCTCAAGGCCAAGGCGCAGGCGCTGGCCGACACCATCCCCACCGCCACCGCCGTCGGCGACCTCGACGGCCTGGCCGCCCGTGCCCGGGCGATGGTCGGCACCGCCGACTCCGCCGCCGCCGAGTCGCGCGCCGAGAAGGCCGCCGCCCGCGCCGCGCAGGTCGCCCGCAAGGAGGCGCTGGCCGCCGAGGCGGAGCAGATCGCCGCGGAGTCGACGTCGTGGAAGGCCGCCGGCGACCGGCTCAAGGCGATCGTCGAGGAGTGGAAGACGATCCGCGGGATCGACCGGAAGACCGACGAGGCGCTGTGGTCGCGCTTCGCCGCGGCCCGGGACGCCTTCGGCCGCCGCCGCGGCGCGCACTTCGCCGCCCTCGACGCGCAGCGCGGCGAGGCCCGCGCGGCCAAGCAGGAGCTCATCGCCGAGGCGCAGCGGCTGTCGACGTCGACCGACTGGGGCCCGACCAGCGCCGCGATGCGGTCGCTCATGGACCGCTGGAAGGCGGTGCCGCGCACCGGCCGCGACGGCGACGACGACCTGTGGAAGCAGTTCCGCGCCGCGCAGGACGTCTTCTTCACCGCCCGCGCCGAGTCGGACAAGGCGCGCAACTCCGAGCAGCTGGCCAACCAGCAGGCGAAGGAGGAACTGCTGGCCGAGGCCGAGAAGCTCGACCCGTCGACCGACCTGCGCGGCGCCCAGGCCGCGCTGCGCCGGATCCAGGAGCGCTACGACGCCATCGGCCACGTGCCGCGCGGCGCGATGCGCTCGCTGGAGGACCGCATGCAGGCCGTCGAGCAGCGGGGGGGGGGGGGCGGGGGGGCCGGCCCGGGGGGGCCCCCGCCCCCGCACACCCACCTCGCGGCCCACCCGCCCCCCCACACCACACACCCCCACCACCCCC
>NZ_JBJGZK010000025.1:0-65864 GCF_054050475.1 Geodermatophilus sp. SYSU D00525 | reverse complement strand
CCCTCGCGGAGCCCTCCGGGCCCCACTCGGGCACGACACCGCGGCCAGGAGCCGTCCCGGCCTGCGCCGAGCCCACCCGTCGCACCCCTCGCGGAGCCCTCCGGGCCCCACTCGGGCACGACACCGCCCCGGCGGGCGGGGTCCCCTGGACGGGGGAGGGCACAGCAGCCGGGCAGCTCGCACACAGGGGACGTGCAGCCTCCCCGGTGTACCGTCGACCGCAACGACGCTGGACCGAGCGCCAGGGTGCCCGCCCGGGTCGCGCGGAGCGTCACCGGACGCGATCAGGAGGGTCGACGGGCCAGGTCGGAGCCCCCCGGCCGCCCGGCATCGGTGTATGGAACGCAAGAAGATCTTCCGCTCCGTGTGGTTCTGGGTCGTCCTCGTCGTCCTGGTGGCCCTCGGACTCTCCACCTTCCTCGGCGGCGGCTCCAGCTACGAGCAGGTGAAGACCTCGGTCGCGCTGGAGCAGATCGAGCAGGGCAACGTCGAGTCGGTCACGATCAACGACAAGGAACAGACCCTCGACCTCGACCTGACCCGCGCCGTCGACGGCAACGACCAGATCAGCGCGTCGTACCCGATCGGGGCCTCCGACGACGTCTTCGCCCTGGTCTCCGGGATCGACGCGAACGGCCAGAGCACCGGTGACGGCGTCGACTTCACCACGAACGTCACGCAGGACAACGTCTTCGTCAGCGTCCTGATCAGCTTCCTGCCCTTCCTCATCCTCCTGCTGCTGCTGTTCTGGCTGTTCAACTCCATGCAGGGCGGCGGCCGCGGCGTCATGGCCTTCGGCAAGTCCAAGGCCAAGACGGTCAGCAAGGACATGCCGAAGACGACGTTCGCCGACGTCGCCGGCGCCGACGAGGCCATCGAGGAACTGCAGGAGATCAAGGACTTCCTCGCCAACCCGGTCAAGTTCCAGGCCGTCGGCGCCAAGATCCCCAAGGGCGTGCTGCTGTTCGGCCCGCCCGGCACCGGCAAGACGCTGCTGGCGCGCGCGGTGGCCGGTGAGGCCGGCGTGCCGTTCTTCTCGATCTCCGGGTCGGACTTCGTCGAGATGTTCGTCGGCGTCGGCGCCAGCCGGGTCCGCGACCTGTTCGAGCAGGCCAAGCAGAACGCGCCGGCGATCATCTTCGTCGACGAGATCGACGCCGTCGGCCGCCACCGCGGCGCCGGCATGGGCGGCGGCCACGACGAGCGCGAGCAGACGCTCAACCAGATGCTCGTCGAGATGGACGGCTTCGACGTCAAGGGCGGCGTCATCATGATCGCCGCCACCAACCGGCCGGACATCCTCGACCCCGCGCTGCTGCGCCCGGGCCGCTTCGACCGGCAGATCGCCGTCGACCGGCCCGACCTGGAGGGCCGCAAGCGGATCCTCGAGGTGCACGCCAAGGGCAAGCCGCTCGCCCCCGACGTCGACCTCGCGACCGTCGCCCGCCGCACCCCCGGCTTCACCGGCGCGGACCTGGCCAACGTGCTCAACGAGGCCGCGCTGCTCACCGCCCGCCAGGGCAACTCGGTCGTCACCGACGCCACCGTCGAGGAGGCGATCGACCGCGTCATCGCCGGCCCCGAGCGCAAGACGCGGGCGATGAGCGACAAGGAGAAGAAGGTCACCGCCTACCACGAGGGCGGGCACGCCCTCGTGGCGCACGCGCTGCCCAACCTGGACCCGGTGCACAAGGTGACGATCCTGCCGCGCGGCCGCTCGCTCGGGCACACGCTCGTGCTGCCGACCGAGGACAAGTACACCCAGACCCGGTCGGAGATGATCGACACCCTGGCCTACGCCCTGGGCGGGCGCGCGGCGGAGGAACTGGTCTTCCACGAGCCGACCACCGGCGCCGGCAACGACATCGAGAAGGCCACCTCGATGGCCCGCGCGATGGTCACCCAGTACGGCATGAGCGCCAAGCTCGGCGCGGTGAAGTACGGCAGCACCGACTCCGAGCCGTTCCTCGGCCGGGACATGGGCTCGCGGCCGGACTACTCCGAGGCCGTCGCCGCCGACATCGACGCCGAGGTCCGCGCCCTCATCGAGGCCGCGCACGACGAGGCGTGGGAGATCCTCGTGGAGTACCGGGCGGTGCTCGACCAGCTCGTCCTCGAGCTGATCGAGAAGGAGACGCTGTCCCGCGAGGACATGGACCGCATCTGCGCGCCGGTCACCAAGCGCCCGGCGCTGGCGCCCTACAACGGCTTCGGCAAGCGCACGCCGTCGGACCAGCCGCCGGTGCTGACCCCGGCCGAGCAGGCCGCCCAGGCGAACGGGGCCAACGGCCACGGGGCCACCGCGGCCGGCCAGAACGGCCACGGGCTGGTCAAGGGGGGCACCAACCCGGTCGGTGACGTCGGCGCACCCGTGCAGCGATGAGCGAGCTCGCGAGCTCGTCAGGGGGCGCAGCAGCCCCGCGAGCGCCGATGCCGAGCGCCGGTGAGGCAGCGGCGTGAGCGAGATCCCGGAAGAGGCCGAGGACGAGGTCCGTCCGGACTTCTCGCGGATCGACTCGGCACGGGCGGAGGCCGCCGTCCGTGAGCTGCTGCTCGCGGTGGGGGAGGACCCGGACCGGCCCGGGCTGCGGGACACCCCCGCCCGGGTCGCCCGGGCCTACGCCGAGACCTTCGCCGGGCTCTGGCAGGACCCGGGCCAGGTGCTCGCGACGGTCTTCGACGAGGACCACGACGAGATGGTCCTGGTCAAGGACATCCCGATGTACTCCACCTGCGAGCACCACCTGGTGCCCTTCCACGGCGCCGCGCACGTCGGCTACATCCCCGGCGACGACGGCCGGGTGACCGGGCTGTCCAAGCTGGCCCGCCTGGTCGACGTCTACGCCCGCCGCCCGCAGGTCCAGGAGCGGATGACCCGGCAGATCGCCGACGCGCTCGCCGAGCACCTCAAGCCGCGCGGCGTGATCGTCGTCGTCGAGGCCGAGCACCTGTGCATGGGGATGCGCGGCATCCGCAAGCCCGGGTCGACGACGGTCACCTCGGCCGTCCGCGGCATGTTCCGGGAGAACGCGGCCACCCGTGCCGAGGCGATGAGCCTCGTCCTGGGCCGGTGACCGGCCGCCGCGCCGAGCTCCTGCACCCGGGCCGGTGCGTGGTGATGGGTGTCCTCAACGTCACGCCCGACTCCTTCTCCGACGGCGGCTGCTTCGCCGACACGGCGTCCGCGGTCGGGCACGGCCTGGCGATGGCCGCGGCGGGCGCCGACTACGTCGACGTCGGCGGTGAGTCCACCCGGCCCGGCGCCGACCGCGTGGACGCCGCCGAGGAACGCCGCCGCGTCGTCCCGGTGGTCCGCGAGCTCACCGACGCCGGCGTGCGGGTCAGCGTCGACACCACCCGCACCGAGGTCGCCGAGGCGGCGCTGGAGGCGGGGGCGGTGCTGGTCAACGACATCAGCGGCGGCCTGGCCGACGACGGCATGGCCGCGCTCGTCGCCGACGCCGGCGTCCCGTGGGTGCTCATGCACTGGCGCGGCCACAGCCGGGAGATGTACGCCCAGGCCACCTACGGCGACGTCGTCGCCGAGGTCTGCGCGGAGCTCACCGCCCGGGTCGACGCCGCGCTGTCGGCGGGCGTGGACGCCGCCCAGCTCGTGCTCGACCCCGGCCTGGGCTTCGCCAAGCAGGCGGCGCACAACTGGGCGCTGCTGGCCGCGCTGCCCCGGGTGGTGTCCCTCGGCCTGCCGGTGCTGGTCGGTGCCTCCCGCAAGTCCTTCCTCGGCCGCCTGCTCGCCGGTCCCGACGGCGCACTGCGCCCGGCGCCGGGACGCGACGCCGCCACCCTGGCCACCACCGTCCTGGCCGCGGAGGCCGGCGCGTGGGGCGTGCGGGTGCACGACGCCGCGGGCTCGGCCGACGCCGTCGCCACGGTGGCCGCCGTCCAGCGCGCCCGCGAGGAGGCCCGCCGTGACTGACCGCCGCGTCCCCGACCGGATCGCCGTCCGCGGGCTCACCGCGCACGCCCACCACGGCGTCTACGGCTTCGAGCGGGAGAACGGACAGACCTTCTCCGTCGACGCCGTCCTGGAACTGGACACCGCGCCCGCCGCGGCCGGCGACGACCTGACGAAGACGGTCAACTACGCGGAGCTCGCCCAGCGGCTGCACGCCGTCCTCACCGGGGAGCCGGTGGACCTGCTCGAGACCCTCTGCCAGCGGCTGGCCGACGTCTGCCTCGCCGACCCGCTGGTCGAGGCCGCCGAGATCACCGTGCACAAGCCGCAGGCCGACCTCGGCGTCCCCTTCGACGACGTCACCGTGACGATCCGAAGGGAACGGGCGGTATGAGCCGCGCGGTGCTCTCGCTCGGCGCCAACCTCGGCGACCGGGCCAAGGCGCTGCGCACCGCCATCGAGGCCCTCCGGGTCGACGGCCTGGTCGCCCGCTCCACGCTGTACGAGACGCCGCCGTGGGGACCGGTCGAGCAGCCGCCCTACCTCAACGCGGTGGTGTTCGTCCGCGGCGACCGCGACGCCGCCGGTTGGCTGGCCCGCGCGCACGAGCTGGAGCAGGCCGCCGGGCGCACCCGTGAGGTGCGGTGGGGCGCGCGCACCCTCGACGTCGACGTCGTCACGGTGACCGCCGACGACGGCACCCCGGTCCTCTCCGACGACCCGGCCCTCACGCTGCCGCACCCGCGGGCGCACGAGCGGGCGTTCGTGCTGGTCCCGTGGCTGTCGCTGGACCCGACCGCGGTGCTGCCGGGGCACGGGCGGGTGGCCGACCTCGTCGCCGCGCTGCCGCCGGAGGACGTGGCCGCGGTCGTGCGGTGGGAGCACCTTCGGTGAGCGAGCTCGCGAGCTCACGCGGAGCTGCAGAGTGACGCCGGTGAACCGCCGCGACCTGGTGGTCGTCGCCGTCGGGCTGGCCCTGGCCGCCTGGCTGCTGGTCCGCGCGACCTACGGCAGCCTGCCGCCGCTGCGCTGGTGGCTGCCGGTCCCGCTGGCGCTGCTCGCCGTCGCCGAGGCCCTGGGCGCCCGCACGCTGCGCGCCCGCCTGGCGGCCGAGCGCGCCGCCCGGCGCAGTGCCCGCGGGGGGGAGGCCGCGCCGCCCGCCGATCCCGGCGCGCCGCTGGTGCGCCGGGTCGAGCCGCTGCTGGTGGCGCGGCTGGCGGTGCTGGCGCAGGCCAGCGCCTTCGTCGGCGCGGCGTTCGTCGGCATCTGGGCCGGGGTGCTGCTGCACGTGGCCCCGGCGGTCACCCGGCTGCAGGCGGCCGGCAGCGACACGGTCACCGCGGTCGTCGGCGTCCTGTGCGCCGTCGCGCTGACCGTTGCCGCGCTGTGGCTGGAGTCGGTCTGCCGCATCCCGCCGGAGGAGCGCGGCGACCGGCGGCCGGGGGACGGCGTCCGGGCCTAGTCGCTCAGCCCCGGGCGGGCACCGTGCCGGCGGTCTCCGGGGCCGTCCCGTCCACCGAGCGGCGCAGCGCCGCGTGCAGCGACTCGGGGGTGAGCACGCCGAGGAAGAGGTCGCCGTCGAGCACCGCGACCCAGCCGGCCTCGTGCTGGAGCATCGTCGCGAACGCGGTCTTCAGCGTGGCGTCGGCGGGCACCCAGGCCTCCATCCGGTGCGCCGCCGGGCCCACCGTGCCGGCGCCCGTGGCCCGCTCGGCCGACAGCCAGCCGTGCAGCCGGCCGTCGTCGTCGAGGACGACCGCCCAGCGGGCGCCCCCGGCCTCCAGCGAGGCCCGGGCGTCGGCGAGCCCGTCGGCCACGTGCACGACCGGCGGCCGCTCCAGGTCGTCGGGGGCGATGCCGGTGACCGCCAGCCGCTTGAGCCCGCGGTCGGCACCCACGAAGTCGGCGACGAAGGCGTTGGCCGGCCGGCCGAGCAGCTCCGCGGGCGGGGCGAACTGCTCGACGTGCCCGCGGGTGCTCATCACCGCGATCCGGTCACCGAGGCGGACGGCCTCCTCGATGTCGTGGGTGACGAAGACGATCGTCTTGCGCACCGTCTCCTGCAGCCGCAGGAACTCCGCCTGCAGCCGCTCGCGGACCACCGGGTCCACCGCGGAGAACGGCTCGTCCATCAGCAGGACGGCGGGGTCGGCCGCCAGCGCCCGCGCCACGCCGGCCCGCTGCCGCTGGCCGCCGGACAGCTGGGCCGGGTAGCGCCCGCCGTGGACGGCGGGGTCGAGGCCCACGGTGGCCAGCAGCTCGTCGACGCGGGCGCGGGTGCGCCGCTTGTCCCAGCCCAGCAGCCGCGGCACGGTGGCGACGTTGTCCCGCACCGTCTGGTGCGGGAAGAGCCCGACGTTCTGGATCACGTAGCCGATCCGGCGGCGCAGCCGGTCGGCGTCGACGCGGGTGACGTCCTCGCCGCCGAGCAGGATCCGCCCCGTCGTCGGCTCGATGACCCGGTTGATCATCTTCATCGTCGTGGTCTTGCCGCAGCCGGACGGGCCGACCAGGACCGACAGCTCGCCCGCGGCGAAGGTGAGGTCCAGCCGCTCCACCCCGACGGTGCCGTCGGGGTAGGTCTTGCTGACCCCCTCGAGCCGGATCTCCTCCGCCGTGCTCTCCCGGCCGGCATCGGCAGTAGCGTCCACGGGGTGACCTCCCTGGGTGCGCGCCCCCTGCTGGACGCGGTGAGCGACCCCGCGGTGGGGCTGCTCGCGGTGGACGAGGCGCCGAACCCGTGGTTCGACCCGTCCTACGTGACGGAGAACTGGGACTCCATCCTGTCCTACACCGCCGAGCACGTCCGGCTGACCGTGCTGGCGGTGGTCATCGGCGCGGCCATCGCGCTGCCGCTGGCGGTGCTGGCCCGGCGCAGCCGGTTCCTGTCGGCGCCGGTGCTGGGCCTGTCCACCGTCGTCTACACGATCCCGTCGCTGGCGATGTTCGCGCTGCTGGTGCCCTTCACCGGGCTGTCGTCGAACACCGTGCTGATCGGCCTGGTCGCCTACTCGCTGGTCATCCTCGTGCGGAACTTCCTGGCCGGCCTGCAGGGCGTCCCGGCGGACGTCCGCGAGGCGGCCCGGGGGATGGGGCTCTCGGCCGCCCAGACGTTCTGGCGGGTGGACCTGCCGCTGGCGCTGCCGGCGTTCATGGCCGGGCTGCGGATCGCCACGGTGTCCACGGTCGCGCTGACGACGGTCGGCGTGCTGGTCGGCCACGGCGGGCTCGGGCAGCTGATCACCGGCGGGTTCGCGGCGAACTTCTACCGCGCCGAGATCGTCACCGGTGCGGTCGGGTGCGTGCTGCTCGCGCTGCTCGCCGACGTCCTGCTGGCCGGCGCCGAGCGGGCGCTCACCCCGTGGACGCGGGCGGTGCGCGCGTGAACGACTTCTCGCGGGCGCTGGTGTACCTCAACGACCCGTTCAACTGGACCCGCCCCAACGGCATCGTCGACCTGACGCTGGAGCACCTGGGCATCTCCGTCGTCGCGGTCCTGGCGGCGATGGCGGTGGCGCTGCCGGTCGGCGTCGCCCTGGGGACGGCGCGCCGCGGCTCGGGGCTGGTCGTCGTCCTGTCCAACGTCAGCCGGGCGGTGCCGACCCTCGCGCTGCTCACCCTCTTCGCCGTCAGCCCCATCGGCTTCGGCAACCGTGCGACGACGATCGCGCTGGCGGTGTTCGCCGTCCCGCCGATCCTCACCAACACCTTCGTCGGCTTCCGCGGCGTCGACCCCGAGGTGAAGGAGGCCGCGCGCGGGATGGGGATGAGCCGGGCGCAGGTGCTCGGCCGGGTCGAGCTGCCGCTGGCCCTCCCCCTGGTGACCACCGGCATCCGCACCGCGGCGGTCCAGGTGGTGGCGACGGCGGGGCTGGCCGCGCTGGTCGGCGGGGGAGGGCTCGGCCGGCTGATCAACCTCGGGTTCGGCCAGCAGGACTACGGCGTGATGATCGCCGGCGCCGTCCTCGTGGCGGGCCTGGCGCTGCTCACCGAGCTCGTCCTCGCGGTGCTGTCCTGGGCGGTCACCCCGGGGCCGCGCCGGCTGCCGTTCCTGCACGTCCGCGCGACCGCCGCGCGGGACGGCGCCGTGCCGGAACCCACCGCCAGCGGGGTCCCGCTGTGACCTGCGTCTCCGTCTGATCCCGGGCAGGTAACGAGAGCGCAACACATCGGCGGTGCCGGTGTCGGTGCGCGGGGAGCCGCGGGTTGCATGTGTCGCGCGGGGGACCCCCGCCAGACACGCGTCGCGGCCGCCCGCCGCACGGGACACAGAAGGCGGACACCATGCGCAAGCGCGCTCTCGCGCCTCTCCTGCTCACCGGCCTGCTCCTGACCGCCGCCTGCGGCGAGTCGGGCTCCTCGGGCACCGGCGGCTCGACCGCGAGCGGCTCGGCCGCCAGCGGCGACGCCTGCGCCCCCGTGGCCGGTGACCAGCTCGTCGTCCTCGAGGACGACCAGGAGCTGCAGAACGCCGACAACATCGTGCCGGCGGTGACCTCGGCCACCGCCGCGGCCAACCCCGCGCTGGTGCCGGCCCTCGACGCGGTCTCGGCCGCCCTCACCACCGACCAGCTCATCGACATGAACGCCGCCGTCGACCTCGAGCGGCAGAGCGCCGAGGACGTCGCGGCCCAGTGGGTCGAGGACAGCGGCGTGACCGACGGCCTCGAGCAGGGCAGCGGGCCGGTCGTCGTGGGCGCCGGCAACTTCACCGAGTCGACGATCCTGGCCAACGTCTACGCCAGGGTCCTGCAGGCGGCGGGCTTCGACGCCACCGTGCGCGAGGTGGGCAACCGCGACCTCTACCTGCCGGCGCTGATCTCCGGCACCGACCTGCAGGTCTTCCCGGAGTACCTGGCCACCGTCACCGAGGCGCTCAACGCCCAGGTCAACGGCCCCAACCCGGCGCCGCTCGCCAGTGGCGACGCCCAGGCCACCCGCGACGCGCTGCAGCCGCTGGCCGACCAGGTCGGGCTGACCTTCGGCACGCCGTCGGAGGCCGCCGACCAGAACGCCTTCGCGGTGACGCAGGAGTTCGCCGACCAGCTCGGCGTGACCACGCTGTCGGAGCTCGCCGACGCCTGCGGTGACGGGTCGCTGGTCCTCGGCGGGCCGGCCGAGTGCCCGACCCGGCCGTTCTGCCAGCCGGGCCTCGAGGAGACCTACGGCCTGCAGTTCGCCGAGTTCCGCGAGTTCGACGCCGGCGGCCCGGCGACCAAGGCCGCCATCCAGCAGGGCGAGGTCTCGATGGGCCTGGTCTTCAGCTCCGACGGCGCCCTCGCCCAGGACTGATGACGGACCACCCTTCCCCCCACGCCTCGCAAGCTCGGCGCGGGCCCCTGAAGGGTGGCCGTTCCAGCACCTCACCTGGCGGACCCGGCTGCGGCACACGGGACGATTCCGTGCCGCAGTCGGGGGCTCGCTCAGCGTTACCCTGAGGGCATGCGGACGGGGGGAGGGCTGCGCGTCGCCGGGCAGGTGCTCGGGTGCGTGCTCGCCACCGCCGCGACCGCCGTCGTCTTCCTCAGCGACGACCCGCAGGTCCTGCGGGTGGCCGTGGTCGCCGTCGCCTGGGCCTGCCTGGGCGCCGCCTTCGCGGCCGGGCGCCGCCCGGAGCCGGCGGCCGGCGGTGCCGACGTCGCCGCCCTCGAGGCGCAGCTGCGCCGGGCCCACGAGGCCGAGCGCGAGCGCGACGCGGCCGCGCACCGGCAGTCGGAGCTGCAGCTGGAGGCGCGGGTCCGCGGCGAGGCGGAGGCGTCGATGCGCCGCGAGCTCGACGGGCTGCGCGCCGAGCTGACCGGGCTGCGCGGCGACCTCGCGGGCCTCGGCGCGCTGCACGCCGAGGTCGCCGCCATCGGCGCCCTGCGGGGCGACCTGGCCGAGCTGGCCGGCCTGCGCGCCGACGTCGGCCGGCTGCGCGCCGAGCTGACCGAGCGGTCCGCGGGCGAGCTGCACCCACCGGGCGAGCTGCACCACTCGGGCGAGATGCACATCGAGCGGGTGGTCATGCGCACCCAGTCGGTGCGGACCGGCCGCGACCCGCTGGAGCCGGCGACCGCCGCCTGGCACGCCGCCGTCCCCCGGGAGCTGGGCGGCTGGGCGGCCCCGTCCGACGGCGCCGGCACCGCGGTGCCGGCCACGGTCGCCGTCCCGCTCCCCGCGCCGGAGCCCCTGCCCGAGCTCCTGCCCGAGCCCGAGCCGGTCGCGCGCGTGGTGGCGCCCCCGCCGGTCCCGCGCCGCCGGCGCACCGACCTGCCCGCCGACCTGCTGCCCCCGGCGCCGCAGGAGCAGCTGACCCTCGAGCGCCCCTCCGTGCACGCCGCCGCCGCGGGGCACGGCAGGTACGGGGCGCCGGCCGACGACGAGGCCGGCGCGGCACGGCTCGCGCAGATCCTGGCCGAGAGCGGAGTCACTCCCGGCGGCCGGCGCCGCCGCTACCGCGACGCCTGACGAAGGACCCCCTCGCCCCTCACCACTCGCAGGCTCGCGCCAGGCCCCGTCCAGAGGCTCGCCGCGAGCGTGCGAGCGGTGAGGAGGACGGGGTCCTTCTGCCTGCGAGGGGGCCGGAGGGTCGCCGGCTAGGCCGGGCCGCGGGAGAGCGCGCCGCCGTCGAGCACGAGCGTCTGGCCGGTGACCCAGCCGGCACCGAGCAGGTAGGCCGCGGCCTCGCCGACGTCCTCGGGCTCGCCCAGCCGGCCGGCCGGGTAGGCGCGGGCGGCCTCCTCCTCGCGGCCCTCGTAGAGCGCGCCGGCGAAGCGGGTCTTCACCACCGCCGGGGCGACCGCGTTGACCGTCACCTTCGGGCCGAGCTCCACGGCCAGCTGGGTGACCAGGTTGACCAGCCCCGCCTTGCTGACGCCGTAGCCGCCGATCATCGGCGAGGCCTTGAGCCCGGCCACCGAGGCGACGACGAGGATCGAGCCGCCGTGCTCGGACATCCACGCCCGCCAGGCCTCCTGCACCAGGCCGAGCGTGCCGACGACGTTGGTGTCGAGGATCTTGCGGAACGCGTCGAGGTCGAGGTCCACCATCGGGCCGTAGACGGGGTTGATCCCGACGTTGCCGACCAGGTGGTCGAGGCTGCCGAACCGCTCGACCGCGGTGCGCACGGCCTCGGCGCGGTGCGCGGCGTCCCCGGCGTTGCCCGGCACGCCGACGGCGACGTCGGGACCGCCGAGCGCCGCGACCGCCTCCTCGAGCGCCTCGGCCTTGCGGGCGGTGAGCACCACGCGCGCCCCCCGGTCGACCAGGCTGCGGGCGATGGCCAGCCCGATGCCGCGGCTGCCGCCGGTGACCAGCGCGGTGCATCCCTCGAACGTGCCCACGTCACTCCCTCGTGTCCGCCGGCGACCGCGTCGGCGCCGGTGCCGCCGCAACCGTAGGACCGCCCCGGACGGGCTCCCCGCCCACCCCGGCGACGGTGGCGTGAGCCACGCCACAGTGCCGTTCCGTTGCAGGCGCCCGGGGGCCGACTCACACTCGCCTTCGGCGCGTCGCCCGCGTGACACACCCGGTCGCAGCGGACGCCCCGCCGGCACGACCCGCACCGCCCTCGCACCACCGGACCGCCGACGACGACGGTCCGCCCACCGAGTCCGGTACCCGCCAGGGACTGGAACGAGAGGTGTCCCGATGCCTGCTGCCCGCAGGACCCCCCGCGCTGCCGGGCTCGAGCCCGCCGACAGCGCCCCCGCCCGGCTCCGCGTCGGCGTCATCGGCGCCGGCCGCGTCGGCGCCGTCCTCGGGGCCGCCCTCGCCGCCGCCGGCCACGACGTGGTCGCCGCCTCCGGCGTCTCCACCGCCTCCGCCGAGCGCGCCGCCCGGCTGCTGCCCGGCACCCCGCTGCTGCCCGCCGACGAGGTGGTCGCCGCCGCCGACCTCGTGGTCCTCGCCGTCCCCGACGACACGCTGCCCGGCCTCGTCGCGGGCCTCGCCGAGACCGGCACCTGGCGGGCCGGCCAGCTCGCCTTCCACACCTCCGGCGCGCACGGCCTGGCCGTCCTCGCCCCCGCGGAGCAGGCCGGCGTCCTGCCGCTGGCCCTGCACCCGGCCATGACCTTCACCGGCGCCCCCGAGGACGCCGACCGGCTCGCCGGCGCGCCGTTCGGCGTCACCAGCCGTCCCCTGCACCGGCCGGTCGCCGAGACCCTGGTGCTGGAGATGGGCGGGGAGCCGTTCTTCGTCGCCGAGGACGACCGGCGGCTCTACCACGCGGCGCTGGTCACCGGCGCCAACCACCTGGTCACCCTCGTCGCCGAGGCCGCCGACCTGCTGCGCCAGGCCGGCGTCGACACCCCGGCCCGGGTGCTCACCCCGCTGCTCACCGCCGCGCTGGACAACGGCCTGCGCCGCGGCGACCGCGGGCTCACCGGCCCGGTCAGCCGCGGCGACGTCGGCACGGTGGCCGACCACCTCGCGACGCTCACCGACCGGGCTCCCGAGTCGGTGGCCGCCTACGTCGCCATGGCGCAGCGGACCACCGAGCGGGCGCTGTCCGCCGGCCGGCTCAAGCGGCACGAGGGCGCGCCGCTGCTCGACCTGCTGTACGAGGCCGCCGACCCGGCGGGCTCCCGGTGACCACCAGCACCGCGGCCGTGTCGTCCACCCACCCCACCGCCCCGGCCGTCGCGGAGACGACCGCGGACCTCGCCCGCCTGCGCGCCTCCCTGCCCGGCCCGGTGGCGCTGGTCCCGACCATGGGCGCCCTGCACGAGGGGCACCGCGCGCTGGTCCGCGCCGCCCGCGAGCGGGCCGGCAGCGTCGTCGTGTCGGTGTTCGTCAACCCGACCCAGTTCGGCCCCGGCGAGGACCTCGACCGCTACCCGCGCACGTGGGACGCCGACCTCGCCGCGCTCACCGACGAGGGCGCCGACATCGTGTTCCACCCGCCGGTCGACGAGGTCTACCCGCCCGGCTCGCTCGGCGTCACCGTCGACCCCGGCCCGCTCGGGTCGGTCCTCGAGGGCGCGGTGCGGCCCGGCCACTTCGCCGGCGTCCTGACCGTCGTCGCCAAGCTGTTCGGCCTCACCCGGCCCGACCTCGCGTTCTTCGGCGACAAGGACTACCAGCAGCTGACGCTGGTCCGGGCGATGGTCCGCGAGCTGGCGCTGCCGCTGGAGGTGGTCGGCGTGCCGACCGTCCGCGAGGACGACGGCATGGCGCTGTCCAGCCGCAACCGCTACCTGGCGCCGGAAGAGCGCGCCCGGGCCGCGACGTTGAACAGGGCGCTGCGTGCCGGGGCGGACGCCGGCCCGCGCGGCGCCGAGGCGGTCCTCGCCGCCGCCCGCGGGGTGCTGGCCGGCGCGCCCGAGCTGGTGCCCGACTACCTCGCGCTCACCGACCCCGACCTGGGCCCGGCCCCCGCCGCCGGCCCCGCCCGGCTGCTGCTGGCCGCCCGCGCCGGCAGCACCCGCCTCCTCGACAACGCCGCCGTCCAGCTGGGAGCCCCCCGATGATGCGCACGATGCTCAAGTCCAAGATCCACCGGGCGACGGTGACGCAGGCCGACCTGCACTACGTCGGCTCGGTGACCGTCGACGAGGACCTGCTCGACGCCGCCGACCTCATCCCCGGCGAGCAGGTGGCGATCGTGGACGTCACCAACGGCGCCCGCCTGGAGACCTACGTCATCCCGGGCGAGCGGGGCAGCGGCGTCATCGGCATCAACGGCGCCGCCGCGCACCTGGTGCACCCCGGCGACCTGGTGATCCTCATCAGCTACGGCCTCATGGACGAGACCGAGGCGAAGAGCCACATCCCGAAGGTCGTGCACGTCGACGGCGGCAACCGCGTCGTCGAGCTGGGCGGGGACCCCTCGGCCCCGGTGCCCGGCGCGGCCGACCAGCAGCGCAGCGACCTCGGCGTCCCCGTCCGGTGACGTCCCTGGCGGCGCCCGTGACGGGCCTGCCCACCCGGCTGACGGCTCCCGCACCCGGCTGGGAGCTGTCGGCCGACGTCTGCGTCGTCGGCTCCGGCGTCGCGGGTCTGTGCGTCGCGCTGCACGCCCGGGCAGCGGGGCTGTCGGTCGCCGTCGTCACCAAGGTCCGCGTCGACGACGGCTCGACCCGCTGGGCGCAGGGCGGCATCGCCGCCGTGCTCGACCCGGCCGACAGCCCCGAGGCGCACGCCCGCGACACCGAGGTCGCCGGCGTCGGGCTGTGCGAGCCCGACGCGGTCCGCACCCTGGTGACCGAGGGCCCGGCGCGGCTGCACCAGCTCATCGGCTGGGGCGCCGGCTTCGACCGCGACCCCTCCGGCCGGCTGCTGCTCACCCGCGAGGGCGGGCACACCGCCGACCGGATCGTGCACGCCGGCGGCGACGCCACCGGCGCCGAGGTCATGCGCGCCCTGTGCGAGGCCGTGCACGCCGACCCCGGCATCACCCTCGTCGAGCACGCGATGGTGCTCGACCTGCTCACCGACGCCGGCGGCCGGGCCGCCGGCGTCACCCTGCACGTCCTCGGCGAGGGCACCGAGGACGGCGTGGGCGCCGTCCGCGCGCGGGCCGTCGTGCTGGCCACCGGCGGGATGGGCCAGGTCTACGCCGCGACGACGAACCCCGCGGTGTCCACCGGCGACGGCGTGGCCCTGGGCCTGCGCGCCGGCGCGGTGGCCACCGACCTGGAGTTCGTGCAGTTCCACCCGACGTCGCTGTACCGCGGCCCGGGCGCCCGCGGGCAGCAGCCGCTGGTCAGCGAGGCGCTGCGCGGCGAGGGTGCGGTGCTGCGCGACGGGGCGGGGGAGCGGTTCATGCTCGGCGTCCACCCGCAGGCCGAGCTCGCGCCGCGCGACGTCGTCGCCAAGGCGATCACCCGCGTACAGCTGCGCGACGGCGTCGACCACGTCTGGCTCGACGCCCGGCACGTGCCCGGCCTCGCCGAGCGGTTCCCGACCATCGTGGCCAGCTGCCGGGCGATCGGCGTCGACCCGGTCACCGACCTGGTACCGGTCACGCCGGCCGCCCACTACGCCTCCGGCGGCCTGGTCACCGACCTCGCCGGCCGGACCACCGTCCCCGGGCTCTACGCCTGCGGCGAGGTCGCCTGCACCGGCGTGCACGGCGCCAACCGGCTGGCGTCGAACTCGCTGCTCGAGGGGCTGGTGTTCGCCGCCCGCATCGGCGCGGAGCTGGCCCGCTCGCTGCCCCCGGCCGCGCCGGCCCGCGCGGCCGCCGCCGGGACCGCGGGCCTGCTGGACCCGGCCGGGCGGCGCAC
The DNA here is from genome assembly GCF_054050475.1 of Geodermatophilus sp. SYSU D00525. NCBI lineage: Bacteria > Bacillati > Actinomycetota > Actinomycetes > Geodermatophilales > Geodermatophilaceae > Geodermatophilus > Geodermatophilus sp. SYSU D00525. The sequence continues at coordinate 50,738 of NZ_JBJGZK010000025.1, read as the reverse complement.
CGTCACCGAGACCATGTCCGGCCGGGTCGCCGCGCTGCGCTCGGGCGCCGGGCTGGCCGAGGCCACCGGCGTGCTGGCCGGGCTGGCCGCCGGGCTGGTGACCGGCCCCGGCGCCGCACCCGGCGTGGAGAGCTGGGAGGCCACCGACCTGCTCACCGTCGCGAGCGCCCTCACCGCCGCCGCCGGCGCCCGCGAGGAGACCCGCGGCTGCCACTGGCGCGAGGACCACCCCGCGACCGAGGAGGACTGGCGGGTGCACCTCGACGTCCGCCTCGACGACGACGGCCGGCTGCGCCTGACCCGCCGGCCGGTGGGGACCCCCGTGGTGCAGCCGTGGTGACCGCCGACCCGCGGTCGCTGGAGGGCACCGGGCTGTCGCCGGGCTGGGTCGACGACCTGGTCGAGCGCACGCTGGCCGAGGACCTCGCCGGCGGGGCCGTCCTGCCCGCCGAGCCGGACCTCGCCGTCGCGCTCGACGTCACCAGCGCCGCCACCGTGCCCCCGGTGCAGTACGGCACCGCCGACCTCGTCGCCCGCGCCGACGGCGTCGTCGCCGGCCTGCCGGTCGCCGCCCGGGTGTTCACCCGCCTCGCGCCCGGCGCCACGGTCGCCGCCGGCGCGGCCGACGGCGACCGGGTGACCCGCGGCGACGTGCTGCTGACCGTCCGCGGGCCGGTCCGCGCGCTGCTGGCCGCCGAGCGCAGCGCGCTGAACATCGCCAGCCGGGCCAGCGGCATCGCCACCGCCACCCGCGCCTGGGTGGACGCCGTCGCGGGCACCGGCGCCGTCGTCCTCGACACCCGCAAGACCACCCCCGGGCTGCGCCCGCTGGAGAAGTACGCGGTGCGCTGCGGCGGCGGGTCGAACAAGCGCATGGGCCTCTACGACGTCGCGATGGTGAAGGACAACCACGTCGCCGCCGCGGGCTCCGTGGCCGCCGCCGTGGCCGCGGTCCGCGAGCGGGCGCCGCGGGTGCCGGTGCAGGTGGAGGCGGACACCCCCGCGCAGGCGGTCGAGGCGGTCGAGGCGGGCGCGGACTTCCTGCTGCTGGACAACATGCCGCCCGCGCAGCTGCGCGAGGTGGTGGCCCTGGTCGGCGGCCGCGCGGAGCTCGAGGCCACCGGCGGGCTCACCCTCGCCGTCGCCCGCGAGGTCGCCGCGACCGGCGTGGACTTCCTCTCGGTCGGCGCGCTCACCCACTCCTCGCCGATCCTCGACCTCGCGCTCGACCTGCGGAGCTGACCGGCGTGCTGCTCACCGTCGACGTCGGCAACAGCCAGACCGTGCTGGCCACCTTCGACGGCGCCCGGCGGGTCGGCTGCTGGCGCGTGACCACGCACCCGCGGGCCACCTCCGACGAGATCCGGATGCTCTGGCGCGGGCTGCTGCGCGACACCCCGGTCACCGGCGTCGCGGCGTGCTCCACGGTGCCGGCGCTGCTGCCCGCGCTGCGGCAGCTGCTGGACTCCCTCGAGGTGCCGGTCGTGCTCATCGGCCCCGGCGTGCGCACCGGCGTCCCGCTGCACGTGGACAACCCGCGCGAGGTCGGCGCCGACCGCGTGGTCACCGCCCTGGCCGCGCACGAGCTGTTCGGCCGGGCGCCCGACGGGAGCGGCCGCCCGGTCGTGGTGGTCGACTTCGGCACCTCCACCAACGTCGACGCCGTCGGCCCGGACGGGCAGTTCCTCGGCGGCGCGCTGGCCCCGGGCGTCGAGGTCAGCCTGGAGGCGCTGGCCACCCGCGCGGCGCAGCTGCGGTCGGTGGAGCTCACCGTCCCGGCGCAGGCGATCGGGAAGAACACCGTCGCCGCGCTGCAGTCGGGGGTGGTCCTCGGCTTCGCCGGGCTGGTCGACGGGCTGGTCGGCCGGATCGCCGGCGAGCTGGTCGCGCAGTTCGGTGACCCGCCGGTCGTCGTCGCCACCGGGGGCCTGGCGCCGCTGGTGGCCGACAGCTGCCGCACCGTCGCCGAGCGCGAGCCCGACCTCACCGTGCACGGCCTTCGGCTGGCCTTCGAGCGCTCCCAGGCCGGCGGCCGCCGCTAGGACGTCGCCGGAGGTGTCGCGGCGCACGGCCGTAGGCTCGGACGGCGTGACCGACGAACCCCCGGGCCTGCCGGACGACGAGCTCCCCGAACAGCTCCGGGTCCGCCGCGCCAAGCTCGACCGGCTGCGCGCGTCCGGCGTCGACCCGTACCCGGTCACGGTGGAGCGCACCACCTCGCTGGCCGACGTCCGGGCCAAGCACCCCGACCTCGAGCCCGACACCACGACCGGCGAGCGGGTCGGCGTCACCGGCCGGGTCATCTTCAGCCGCAACACCGGCAAGCTCTGCTTCGCGACGCTGCGCGAGGGCGACGCCGAGCTGCAGGTCATGCTCTCCCGCGACCGCGTGGGCGCCGAGGCGCTGGACGCCTGGAAGGCCGACGTCGACCTCGGCGACCACGTCTTCGTCGAGGGGGAGGTCGGGACGTCGCGGCGCGGCGAGCTGTCGGTGTTCGCCGACTCCTGGCGGATGGCGGCCAAGGCACTGCGCCCGCTGCCGGTGGCGCACAAGCCGATGAGCGAGGAGCTGCGGGTCCGCCGCCGCTACGTGGACCTCATCGTCCGCGACGAGGCGCGCCGCACCGTCCGGCAGCGAGCCCAGGTGATGGCCGCGCTGCGGTCCGGGCTCACCGGCCGCGGGTTCCTCGAGGTCGAGACGCCGATGCTGCAGACCGTGCACGGCGGTGCTGCCGCCCGGCCGTTCCGCACGCACATGAACGCCTTCGACCTCGACCTGTACCTGCGCATCGCGCCCGAGCTGTTCCTCAAGCGGTGCATCGTCGGCGGCCTGGAGAAGGTCTTCGAGATCAACCGCAACTTCCGCAACGAGGGCGCCGACAGCTCGCACTCGCCGGAGTTCGCGATGCTCGAGTTCTACGAGGCCTACGCCGACTACCAGGACGTGGCGCGCACCACGCGGGAACTGGTCCAGGAGTGCTGCGCGGCGCTGTTCGGCGACCACGTCGCGCGCCACCACGACGGCACCGAGATCGACCTGTCGGGGGAGTGGCCGCAGGTGCCGCTCTACACGCTGGTCTCCGACGCCGTCGGCGAGGAGGTCACCCCGGAGACGCCGGTCGAGCGGCTGCGGGAGCTGGCCGGCCGGCACGACGTCGGCGTCGACCCGGCGTGGCTGCCCGGCAAGGTGGTCGAGGAGCTGTTCGAGGCGCTGGTGCAGGACTCCCTGCAGGCGCCCACGTTCGTCGTCGACTACCCCGTCGACACCTCGCCCCTGACCCGCGCGCACCGCACGACGCCGGGCCTGGCGGAGAAGTGGGACCTCTACATCGCCGGCATCGAGCGCGGCACCGGTTACTCGGAGCTGGTCGACCCGGTCGTCCAGCGTGATCGGTTCACCCAGCAGGCGCTGCTGGCCGCGGCCGGCGACCCCGAGGCCATGGTGCTCGACGAGGACTTCCTCGAGGCCCTCGAGTACGGGATGCCGCCGTCCGGTGGTGTCGGGATGGGCATCGACCGGCTGATGATGACGCTCACCGGCCTCGGTATCCGCGAGACGATCCTGTTCCCGTTGGTCCGCCCCATTTCCTGACTCATCCCGTTCCGCTGCGCCGAATTCCTCCCCGAAAGGGGCGACCCGCCGTCGGGGATTGCTCTTCCCCCTTCCTCCTGTGGTGGAATGTGCGCGTCACCCGGCTCCGGGTGGCTGCAATTGTCCGGCCACGGGGGCCGAGAGGGAGTGAGGAAAGCGGAATGGCGCGCAAGGTCCAGGTGATCCTGAGTGACGACCTCGACGAGGACCTCCCCGCGGACGAGACGGTGAGTTTCTCGCTCGACGGCACGAACTACGAGATCGACCTGTCCGAGAAGAACGCGAAGGAACTGCGCGACGCCTTCTCCCGGTACGTGCAGGCCGCCCGCAAGGTCGGCCGCGGCAGTGGTCGGGCCTCCGGCGCCGGCCGGTCCCGTGCCACCGGCGGCGGCGGGCGGATGGACCGCGAGCAGGCGGGCGCGATCCGCGACTGGGCCCGCAAGAACGGCCACAACGTCAGCGACCGCGGCCGCATCCCGGCCAGCGTCGTCGAGGCCTACGAGGCCGCCCACTAGGGAAAGGACCCCCTCGCCCCCACCCCTCGCCCCGCGCGGGGTGGGCCCCTGCGAGGGGGCCGTTCCAGCACGTCACCGGTGGCCCGGTCCCTCGACGAGGGGCCGGGCCGTCGGCGTCCCCGGGGGACACGCCGTCCGCTGTCGGCGTAACGCCCCCGGAACACCGCCCCGCCACCATCGGTTGGACCGGGCAAGCCACCCACCGCACCGCCGGTCGTGACCGACGGGACGGCGTGGTCCGTGACTACAGTGGAATGACCGGTGCCCCAGCGCGCCGACGGACGTCGGGTGCTCCTCCCCGCTCGTGGGGAGGGACGTGCCGGACCAGCCGGTCAGAGGAGAAGCAGCAGATGTTCGAACGGTTCACCGACCGAGCCCGACGGGTGGTCGTCCTGGCGCAGGAAGAGGCCAGGATGCTCAACCACAACTACATCGGCACCGAGCACATCCTCCTGGGCCTGATCCACGAGGGCGAGGGCGTCGCTGCCAAGGCCCTCGAGTCGCTCGGCATCTCGCTCGAGGGTGTCCGCCAGCAGGTCGAGGAGATCATCGGCCAGGGCCAGCAGGCCCCGTCCGGGCACATCCCCTTCACCCCGCGGGCGAAGAAGGTGCTCGAGCTGTCCCTGCGCGAGGCGCTGCAGCTCGGCCACAACTACATCGGCACCGAGCACATCCTGCTCGGCCTGATCCGCGAGGGCGAGGGCGTGGCCGCCCAGGTCCTCGTGAAGCTGGGCGCCGACCTCAACCGCGTCCGCCAGCAGGTCATCCAGCTGCTCTCCGGCTACCAGGGCAAGGAGCCGGCCTCGGCCGGCGGCCCCGCGGAGGGCACGCCGTCGACGTCGCTGGTGCTCGACCAGTTCGGCCGCAACCTGACCCAGGCCGCGCGCGACTCCAAGCTCGACCCGGTCATCGGGCGGGCCAAGGAGATCGAGCGGGTCATGCAGGTCCTCTCGCGGCGGACCAAGAACAACCCCGTCCTCATCGGCGAGCCCGGCGTCGGCAAGACCGCCGTCGTCGAGGGCCTGGCCCAGGCGATCGTCAAGGGCGAGGTCCCCGAGACGCTGAAGGACAAGCAGCTCTACACCCTCGACCTCGGCGCCCTGGTCGCCGGCTCGCGGTACCGCGGTGACTTCGAGGAGCGCCTCAAGAAGGTGCTCAAGGAGATCCGCACCCGCGGCGACATCATCCTGTTCATCGACGAGATCCACACCCTCGTCGGTGCCGGTGCCGCCGAGGGCGCGATCGACGCCGCCAGCATCCTCAAGCCGATGCTGGCCCGCGGTGAGCTGCAGACCATCGGCGCCACCACGCTCGACGAGTACCGCAAGCACCTGGAGAAGGACGCCGCGCTCGAGCGCCGCTTCCAGCCGATCCAGGTGGGCGAGCCGACGCTCACCCACACGATCGAGATCCTCAAGGGCCTGCGCGACCGCTACGAGGCGCACCACCGGATCAGCATCACCGACGGCGCCCTCGTCGCCGCCGCCACGCTGGCCGACCGGTACATCTCCGACCGCTTCCTGCCGGACAAGGCGATCGACCTGATCGACGAGGCCGGTGCCCGGATGCGGATCAAGCGGATGACCGCCCCGCCGGACCTGCGCGAGTTCGACGACCGGATCGCCGGCATCCGCCGCGAGAAGGAGTCGGCGATCGACGCGCAGGACTTCGAGAAGGCCGCGTCGCTGCGCGACAAGGAGAAGACCCTCCTGGCCGAGAAGGCCGAGCGGGAGAAGGCGTGGAAGGCCGGCGACATGGACGTCGTCGCCGAGGTCGACGACGAGCAGATCGCCGAGGTGCTGGCCAACTGGACCGGCATCCCCGTCTTCAAGCTCACCGAGGAGGAGACGACCCGTCTGCTCCGCATGGAGGACGAGCTCCACAAGCGGATCATCGGCCAGGAAGAGGCCATCAAGAGCGTCAGCCAGGCGATCCGGCGCACCCGCGCGGGCCTCAAGGACCCGCGTCGCCCCGGTGGCTCGTTCATCTTCGCCGGCCCCTCGGGTGTCGGTAAGACCGAGCTCGCCAAGGCGCTCGCGAACTTCCTGTTCGGCGAGGACGACGCGCTCATCCAGATCGACATGGGCGAGTTCCACGACCGGTTCACCGTGTCGCGGCTCGTCGGTGCCCCTCCCGGCTACGTCGGTTACGACGAGGGCGGCCAGCTGACCGAGAAGGTGCGGCGCAAGCCGTTCTCGGTGGTCCTCTTCGACGAGATCGAGAAGGCCCACGCCGACGTCTTCAACACGCTGCTGCAGGTGCTGGAGGACGGCCGCCTCACCGACGGTCAGGGCCGGATCGTGGACTTCAAGAACACGATCCTGATCCTCACGACCAACCTCGGGACGCGGGACATCTCCAAGGCGGTCGGCCTCGGCTTCCAGGCCGGGAACGACGACCAGTCGAACTACGAGCGCATGAAGACGAAGGTCCACGACGAGCTCAAGCAGCACTTCCGGCCCGAGTTCCTCAACCGCATCGACGACATCGTCGTGTTCCACCAGCTGACCGAGGCCGAGATCATCCAGATCGTCGACCTGATGCTCGCCCGCGTGGAGGGCCAGCTGAGCAACAAGGACATGTCGCTCGAGGTCACCCAGGAGGCCAAGAAGCTCCTGGCGGCCCGCGGGTTCGACCCGGTGCTGGGCGCCCGGCCGCTGCGCCGGACCATCCAGCGCGAGATCGAGGACGCGCTGTCGGAGAAGATCCTCTACGGGGAGCTGACCGCCGGTCAGATCGTCGTGGTGGACGTCGAGGGCGAGGGCACCGACGCGAAGTTCACCTTCCGCGGCGAGAGCAAGCCGATCGACCTGCCCGACACGCCGCCGGTGGCGCTGACCGTCGGCGACGACGAGGAGGGCACCCAGGGCCCCTCGCTCCGCAAGGAGTAAGCGGCCCCAGCAGGTCCACCGACAGGGGCCGTCTCCCGCGAGGGAGGCGGCCCCCGTCGCGTTCCCGGGGAGGGGAGGACGCCCGCGCCCCTCGGGTGCCCACCCGACGCCGCCACGGCGCCGCTGAGGGGGTTCAGGCGGGGAGGGTGAACCGCCCGTCGTCGGTCTGCTCGACCAGGCCGTCGGCCAGCAGGGAGTCCAGGCACCGGGACCGCTGCACCGGGTCGTCCCAGGCGGCGTCCAGGGCCGGGGCGGGGACCGGGCCGTCGGCGGCGCGCAGGACGTCGAGCAGCCGGCCGCGGACCTGCCGGTCGGTGCCGGCGAACCGCTGCACCCGCTTCGGCGGCCCCTCGGCGGCGGGACAGCCGGCCAGCCGCCAGGCGCACCGGTCCCGCACCGGGCACGCGGCGCACCGCGGCGTGCGGGCCACGCAGACCAGCGCGCCGAGCTCCATGGCCGCCACCGAGAACCGGCACGCCCGCTCCCGGTCCGCCGGCGCGAGCGCCGCGACGTCGGTCAGGTCGGAGGCGCGCGCGGGCCCGGCCTCGGCGCGGCCGTGCACCAGCCGGGCCACCACCCGCCGCACGTTGGTGTCCACGACCGGCTGCGGCGTCCCGTGGCCGAAGCAGGCCACCGCCCGGGCCGTGTAGGTCCCGATGCCCGGCAGCGCCTCCAGGGCCGCCACGTCGGCCGGGACGGTGCCCCCGTGCCGCTCGACGAGGGCCACGGCGGTCTCCCGCAGCCGCAGCGCCCGGCGTGGGTAGCCGAGCTTGCCCCAGGCGCGGATCACCTCGGCCGGCGACGCGGCGGCGAGCGCGGCCGGGGTGGGCCAGCGCTCCGTCCAGGCGCGCCACACCGGCTCGACCCGCGCCACCGGCGTCTGCTGCAGCATCACCTCGCTGACCAGCACCGCCCACGGGTCCACGCCGGGCCGGCGCCACGGCAGGTCGCGGGCCGCCGTGTCGTACCAGTCGACGAGGGCGTCCCCGAGTCCGGCGGTGCTGCTCACGAGGGTCCAGTGTGCCCCGCGCCGGGCCCGGCCCCCGGCCGCGGCGTGCCCTGTGGGGACGGCCCGGAGGCGCGCACTACCGTCGCCCCTGTGCTGCACCCGGTCGGGCCCCTGCCGGCCGCCGTCTACTGGCGACGGCGGCTGCTCGTGCTCCTCCTGCTCGTCGCCGTCCTCGGCGGCGGGACGTGGCTCGGGGTGGCGCTGGTGAGCGGCGGCTCGGGGAGCCCGGCCTCGGCCGCCGGCACCTCGGAGGCGGCGTCGACGGCGTCGGCCTCGGCGGAGCCGCCCGCCCTCGACCGGGTCCTCCCGTCGGTGGCCGGCGTGCAGACCCCCACACCGCCGCCCACCCCGACGCCGGCCGCACCCCCCGCGCCGGCCGGCCCGGTCCAGCAGGCCGGCGCCCCGTGCGGCGACGACGTCGTCGCGCTGGAGGTGCGCACGCCCGGCACGGTCGCCGCCGGCTCCTCGCCGACGCTCGAGCTCGTCGTCACCAACACCGCCGCGGTGCCGTGCACCCGCGTGCTGGACAAGCAGGTGCAGGAGATGGTGCTGCTCGACGCGGCCGGCGCCCGGCTGTGGGGCAGCAACGACTGCCAGCCCGAGACCAGCAGCGACACCCGCACGCTGCAGCCCGGTGAGCAGGTGGTGTTCCCGCTGGTCTGGAGCGGACTGACCAGCGAGCCGACCTGCACCGCGGCGCGCGTCGCGGTGGCCCCGGGTCAGTACGTGCTGCGCGCCCGGCTGGACACCAAGACCAGCCCGGACGCCGTCCTCAGCATCACCTGACGAAGGACCTCCCCGCCCCCCACCGCTCGCAGGCTCGCGGCGGGCCCCTGCAGGGAGGCCGTTCCCGCTCCGTCGGTGGTGGGCCGCCGGCTAGCTGTAGCGGTCGAGGATCGAGGTCTCGGCCAGCCGGGACAGGCCCTCGCGGATGCCCCGGGCCCGGGCCTCGCCGACGCCCTCGACGGCGAGCAGGTCCTCGATGGTGGCCGCGAGCAGCTTCTGCAGGCCGCCGAAGTGGTCGACCAGGCGGTCGATGATCGCCGCGGGCAGCCGCGGCACCCGGGCCAGCAGCCGGTAGCCGCGCGGGCTGACGGGGGAGTCCAGCGCGTCGGCCGAGGTGGGCAGCCCGTAGCAGCGCGAGACGGCGGACAGGTCGAGCAGCTCGGTGGCCGACAGCCCCCGCAGCTCGGCGAGCACGTCCTCGATGGTGCGCGGCCGGCGGGTGCCCGGGGCGGGCAGGTAGTCGCGCACCAGCAGCGCGCGGTCCTCCTCGACGCCGGCCAGCATCTCGTCCAGCTGCAGGGCCAGCAGCCGGCCGTCGGTGCCCAGCTCGACGACGAAGCCCTCGATCTCGTCGGCGATCCGCCGGACCATCTCCAGCCGCTGGCTGACGCTCATCGCGTCGCGCACGGTGACCAGGTCCTCGATCTCCAGCGCCGAGAGGGTGCTGGCGACCTCGTCGAGGCGCAGCTTGTACCGCTCCAGCGCCGCGAGGGCCTGGTTGGCGCGGGCGAGGATGGTCGTCGGGTGCTCGAGCGTGTAGCGCCGCCCGGCCACGTAGACGCTGATGATGTGCATCGACTGGCTGACCGAGATCACCGGGAACCCGCTCTGCACGGCCACCCGCTCGGCGGTCCGGTGCCGGGTGCCCGACTCCTCGGTGGGCACGGTCGGGTCGGGCATCAGGTGCACGCCGGCCCGCACGATGCGCAGCCCGTCGGAGGACAGGATCACCGCGCCGTCCATCTTGGCCAGCTCGCGCAACCGGGTGGCCGACAGCGCGACGTCGAGGGCGAACCCGCCGGTGCAGATGGACTCCACGACCCGGTCGTAGCCGAGCACGATGAGGGCGCCGGTGCGGCCGGCCAGGATGCGCTCCAGGCCGTCGCGCAACGCGGTCCCCGGGGCGATGCGGCCGAGCAGCTCGCGCAGGGCGACCTCGGAGTCCACAGCGGGGGGCACGGGTGCTCCTGACGTCGTCGCGGTACGGCGGTTGAGTCTACGTGGGAGGCCGACCTGCCGGTCGGGAGCGGGGTGCGGGGAGTGCGCTCAGCCGGGGAAGAGCCCGGCGAGGGCGGCCCCCAGGTCGGGGACCTCCATGAGCCGGATGCCCTTGGGCGCCTGGCCGGCGTCCGGCGGGACCAGCGCGAGCCGGTAGCCCTGGCGGGCGGCCTCGGCCAGCCGCCGGCCGGTCCCGCCGACCCGCCGGATCTCCCCGGACAGGCCCACCTCGCCGAGGGCGACCATGCCCTCGGGCAGTGGCGTGTCCCGCGACGCCGAGGCGATGGCCAGCGCGAGGGCGAGGTCGGCCGCGGGCTCGGCGATCTTCACCCCTCCGACGGAGGCGGCGAAGACGTCGGCGTCGGCCAGCCGGACGCCGCCGCGCCGCTCGACGACGGCGTTGACCATCGCGACCCGCTGGGAGTCCAGCCCGCTCACCGCCCGCCGCGGCGAGCCGCCGCCGGTGTTCGTGGCGACGAGGGCCTGCACCTCGGCCAGCAGCGGCCGGCTGCCCTCCATGGTCACCGTGACGCAACTGCCGGGCACCGAGGCGGTGCGGCGCGAGACGAACAGGTGGGAGGGGTCGGGGACGCCGACCACGCCGCCGTCGCCGATCTCGAAGCAGCCGATCTCGTCGGCCGGGCCGAACCGGTTCTTGGTGGCGCGCACCAGGCGCAGCGTGGAGTGCCGCTCGCCGTCGAAGGACACGACGACGTCGACCAGGTGCTCCAGCGCCCGCGGCCCGGCGATCGCGCCGTCCTTGGTGACGTGCCCGACGAGGATCGTCGTCATCCCGCGGGACTTGGCGACGGCGGTGAGCGCGGTGGCCACCGAGCGGACCTGGGTGGCGCCGCCGTCGGTCCCGTCGACCGCGGAGGAGCGGACGGTCTGCACGCTGTCGAGCACCAGCAGCGAGGGCGCGACCTGCTCGACGTGGGCGAGGACGGCCGACAGCTCGGTCTCGGCGGCGAGGTAGAGCCGGTCGTGCAGGGCGCCGATCCGCTCGGCGCGCAGCCGCACCTGCGCGGCGGACTCCTCGCCGGAGACCACCAGCGTGGGGCCGTTGGACTCCGCCACCCGGTGGGCGACCTCGAGCAGCAGCGTGGACTTGCCGACGCCGGGCTCACCGGCGACGAGGACCACCGCGCCGGGCACCAGGCCGCCGCCGAGGACGCGGTCGAACTCGGGGATGCCGGTGGGCACCGCCCGCGCGCCGTCGAGCTGGACCTGGGCGATCGGCCGGGCGGGCGCGGTGACCGGGCCCGCGGCGACCGAGCGGAGCGCCGGCGCGGCGGGCCCGGCCTCCACCAGCGTGCCCCAGGCCTGGCACTCCGGGCACTTGCCCATCCACTTCGCCGACGAGAAGCCGCACTCGGTGCAGCGGTGGGCGGGACGGGCGGGCTTCACTCCGGAGGGCACACCGCCACGGTAGGTGGGGGTACCGACACTCCCGGGGAGGACGCGGCAGGCCTCACTCGGACTGCGTGTCCTCCTCGTTCTCCGGGTTCTCCGGCTCCTCGCCCTCGTGGAAGTCGAACGCCTCGCCCCGGTCGATCTCCTCGTCGGGGCCGGCCACCAGCGCCTGCGTGGTGATCTCGCCGGCCTGCTCGAAGGACAGGGTGAGCGTCAGGGTCTGCCCGGCCGTCAGCTCCTCGCCCAGGTCCTGCAGCGTGACCGTCGCGCCGTCCTCGCCCCCGATGTACAGCGCGGTGTCGGCGGGGACGTCCAGCGAGAGCCGGGTGCTCGCCGTCGCGCCGGCGGAGGGCGACGCCCCCGGGGTGGCGCCGGTGCTGCCCGGCGTCGGGGTGGCCGTGGGGGAGCTGCCGGCCGGGGACGACGGCGAGGGGGTGGGGCCGGTCGAGGAGACCAGCACGCCGTCGAAGCCCTCGCCCTCGATGCCGGTGAGGGTGTCGTCGGAGTCGGAGGCGTTGACGATCGTGATGATCAGCTCGGCGTCGTCGCCCTCCTCGTACCGGCCGTTCTCGGGCGGGGCGAGCAGCACCTGGCGCAGCAGGATGTCCTCCACCTGCGCCTGGGGGCCGACCTTGTCACGGTCCTGGGTGCCGGTCTGCGAGATCTGGCCGGCGCTGCAGGCGCCGAGCGCGACCGGGCTGAGGACGAGGGCACCCATCACGGCGGCGCGCAGCGCGCGGTTCACAGCGGTCGACCTCCACGGGGAAACAGCAGCCGGCCACCGTGCGTCTCGATGGCCCGAGTCGCGCCGAGCCTAACGGTCCGCCCACCGTGTCCGCCGGGAGGTGAGGCCGATGGGGCGCCCCGGACCCGGTGCCGGTGGAGAGCCGCGCGACCCTGCCCTCGCTGACTTCCCCGAACGGGCGCCCGGTACGCGTCGGTGGACCTCCGCCGACCCGCTCGGCCCGCACTTCCTCGACGCGCCCGGCCAGCCGGTGCTGCTGATCCGCCGCCCGCTGGAGGGCCTGGACCGGTTGGAGGACCTGCCGCTCGTCGTCGGGCGGGACGCCGCCCGGGGCACCTCCGCCCCCTGATCGGGGGACGGGCGGTCCAGTTCCCCGTCCGGCCTGCCGATGCCTCCCCCTGCACGGGGGACGGCACGGGAGGTGCTGATGGCGGTCGGAGCCGCGTTCGACGACGTCCTCGCGGCGGCCCGGGCGGGCGCCGCGTGGGCCTTCGAGGTGCTCTACCGGGACCTGTCCCCGGCGGTCACGGGCTATCTGCGGCTGCACGGCGCCCCGGACCCCGACGACCTGGCCAGCGAGACGTTCCTCGCGGTCTTCCGCGGGCTGTCCGGCTTCACCGGCGACGAGGCGGGGCTGCGGTCCTGGGTGTTCACCATCGCCCACCGGCGGCTGGTCGACGACCTGCGCCGGCGCAGCCGCCGCCCGCTGCTGGCCGACGGGGGCGCGGACCTGCTGCCCGAGGTCGCCGGCGGGGACGTGGAGGACGACGTCCTGACCCGGCTGGGCGCCGAGGCGGTGCACCGGCTGTGCGCGGGCCTGCCGGAGGACCAGCGCTCGGTCCTGCTGCTGCGGGTCCTGGCCGACCTCACCGTCGAGCAGGTCGCCGCCGTGACGGGCCGGTCGGTCGCCTCGGTCAAGGCGCTGCAGCGGCGCGGCCTGCGCCGGCTGCGCGAGGAGCTGGAGCCCGCCGGGACCACCCCGACGAGGGAGACGACGACGGGCCGCGCACCCCTGCGGGCCCGTCCGGCGATGACGGGGGCGAGATGACCACGCCAGCCGACGCCCGAGCCGCGGAGGAGGCCCTCGAGGCCTGCCTCGCCGGCCGTCCCGTGCCCGAGGGTGCCCGGTACCTGACCGCGTTCACCGACGCGGTCCGGTCCTCCGCCTCCGCGCCGGGCCGCCCGAACGCGGCCCTGGCCGAGCTCCTGGCGACCGGTCTGCTCACCGACCAGTCGGACCCGTCCACGCGGACGACCGGGCACCCCGCCCGGGCCTCACGGAAGAGAACCCGCATGTTCATCACCTCCCTCGCCGCCAAGTTCGCCGCGCTCTCCGCGGTCGCCAAGGCCGCCGCGGCCGGCGGCGCCGTCGCGGTCGCCCTGACCGCGGGCACCGCCGCGGCCGTCGTCGCGCCCGAGGACGCCACCCCGGCCGTCACCGAGGCCGGCGACGGCACGGAGGCCGTCGTCGACGACACCGTCACCGGCGGCACCGTCACCGGCGACACCGTCACCGGCGGCGCGCCGGCCGGCGACGAGGGCGACGGGACCGTCGACGGCTCGACCGACGAGGTGGCCGGGGACGGCAGCACCGACGAGACCGCCGCCGAGGAGGTCGCCGAGCAGGAGGTCGCCGAGGAGGAGGCCGCCGTCGAGGAGCCGGTGGCCACCCCTGAGGTCACCCGGGACCAGTGGGAGGCCGGCCCGGCCGAGGGGCAGTCCCACGGCGACTGGGTCAGCCAGGGCGCCCGCAACGGCTGGGTGACCGGTGAGCGGGTCAGCGAGAAGGCCCACGAGCGCAACGCGGAGCGGCAGGCCGCCCGCGAGGCCGCCCGTCAGGCCGAGCAGCCGGCGACGGAGCCCGTCACCGAGGAGCCGGAGGTCGTCGCCCCGGCACCCGCTCCCGAGGCGCCCGTCGCCACCACCACGACCGGCGGCAACGGCCACGGCAACGGTGGCGGCAACGGCAACGGCAACGGCCGGAAGTGACCGACGGCGGGGCCGCGCTCAGGTGAGCGCGGCCCCGCCCGCCAGCAGCAGCACCACGTCGAGCACGGTCAGCAGCAGGACCGCCGGGAAGGCCAGCCGGCGGAAGGGCGCCGTCCCGGCCAGGGCGGCGACGGCGACCGCGGGCACCGCCAGCACCAGCCCCGCCCAGCCCCACCACGCGGGCGGGCCGGCCGGGCCCAGCACGAGCAGCAGCGACGCCGTCCCGAGCAGCAGCGCACCCACCACCGCCGACACGCGGGGACCCAGCCGGTGCGGCAGGCCCCGGACGCCGGTCGCCAGGTCGTCGGCGATGTCGGGGGCCACGTTGGCCAGGTGGGCCGCCGCGCCCAGCGCCGCGCCGGCGGCGGGCAGCCACCACGGCGCGGCCGGGGTGCCCGGCGCCGCGGCCACCACCCCGGCGGGCAGGGCGCCGAAACCGGTGACGTAGGGGAGCCCGGAGGCCACCGTGCGCTTCAGACCCGCGTTGTAGGCCCAACCGCTCGCCACGAGCACCAGCAGCAGCAGTCCGGGCACCCAGCCCAGCGCCAGGGACAGGACGACGGCCGCGGCGGCCGCGCCGAGGGCCGCCGAGCGCAGCGTGTCGGGCGCGACGGCGCCCTGCACGACCGGCTTGTCGGCGCGCGCGACGGCGCGGTCGCGGTCGGCGTCGAGCCAGTCGTTGCTCCACCCGATGGACGCCTGACCTGCGAGGACGGCCAGCCCCACGAGCACCACGCGCCCCGGGGACACCTGCGCGGTGACCGCCAGGAGGGTCGCCACGACGGTGACCGCGACCGCCGGCGGCGCGTGCGTGGCCAGGACGAGCGCACGGACCGAGGCACCCCGCGAGGCCCGTGCAGGCACACCGACCACGCGCTGTCAACCCCTCCCGGGTACTTCACCAGGCCTCTGACCTGCGGATATCCATCGGCGGACCGTTCCGGCCGCCAGTGTGCCGTGCTAACCTGGGTACAGCGAAAGGGGTCACACACACATGGGCTTCACTGTCGGCGAGACCGTCGTCTACCCGCACCACGGTGCCGCTCTGATCGAGGCGATCGAGACGCGGGTCATCAAGGGTGAAGAGAAGGCCTACCTCGTGCTGAAGGTCGCCCAGGGCGACCTGACCGTGCGCGTGCCGGCCGACAACGCAGAGATCGTCGGCGTCCGTGACGTCGTCGGTCAGGACGGGCTCAACCGCGTGTTCGAGGTCCTCCGGGCCCCGCACACCGAGGAGCCGACCAACTGGTCGCGCCGCTACAAGGCCAACCTCGAGAAGCTGGCCTCCGGCGACGTCAACAAGGTGGCCGAGGTCGTCCGCGACCTGTGGCGCCGCGACAAGGACCGTGGCCTCTCCGCCGGCGAGAAGCGGATGCTGTCCAAGGCCCGCCAGATCCTGGTGAGCGAGCTCGCGCTCGCCGAGGGGACCAACGAGGACAAGGCCGAGGTGCTGCTCGACGAGGTCCTCGCCAGCTGACCCCCGTACCCTCGCTCCACCGGACCGCTCCCGTGTCCGCTGTCGGCATCGTCGCAGCGGCCGGGAGCGGTTCGCGTCTGGGGGCGGACAAGCCCAAGGCGCTCGTCGAGCTGGCCGGCCGCCCCCTGGTCTCCTGGGCGGTCGACACGCTGCTGGCCGGCGGCGTCGCCGAGGTCGTCGTCGCCGTGCCCGCGGCCGAGCGCGACGCCTTCGCCGCCGTCCTGCCCGGCAGCGTCGCGCTGGTCGACGGCGGCGCCACCCGCACCGCCTCGGTCCGTGCCGCGCTGTCGGCCGCCGGCTCCCGCGCCGAGGCCGTCCTCGTGCACGACGCCGCCCGTCCGCTGACCCCGCCGGACGTCGTCACCCGCGTGCTGGCCGCGCTGTCCGCCGGCGCGCCCGCCGTGGTCCCGGTGCTGCCGGTCGTGGACACCACCGTCGTCGTCGACGCGGCCGGCACGGTCACCGAGGCCGTGCCCCGCGCGTCGTTGCGGCGGGTGCAGACGCCACAGGGCTTCGACCGCGCCGTGCTGGTGGCGGCGTACGCCGCGCTGGACGACGCCCTCGTGGATGCTGCGGAGCTCACCGACGACGCCGCCGTGGTGCGCGCCGACGGCGTCCCGGTGACCACCGTGGCCGGCGACGAGCGCGCCGCGAAGGTGACCGTGCCGCACGACCTGCACCTGGCCGCGCTGCAGGCGGCCCGGTGAGCGACGACCTGCCCCGGGTCGGCCTCGGCGTCGACGTGCACCCGGTCGAGGCCGGCCGGGAGTGCTGGCTGGCCGGGCTGGAGTGGCCCGGCGCCGACGGCTGCGCCGGCCACTCCGACGGCGACGTCGTCGCGCACGCCCTCACCGACGCGGTGCTGTCCGCGGCCGGCCTCGGCGACATCGGCGGGCTGCTCGGGACCGACGACCCGCGCTGGGCCGGCGCCCGCGGCGTCGCCGTCCTCGAGCACGTGCGGGAGACCCTGGCCGCCGCCGGGTGGCGGGTCGGCAACGCGGCCGTCCAGCTCGTGGCGCCCACGCCGAAGCTCGGTCCGCGCCGGGCCGAGGCGGAGGCGGCGCTGTCCGCGGCGCTGGGCGCCCCGGTGAGCGTCACCGCCACCACCACGGACGGGCTGGGCCTGGTCGGCCGCGGCGAGGGGCGGGCCGCCCTCGCGACGGCGCTGGTCGTCCGGACGGGGTCCGTGGACTCCGCGCTGGGCTGACGGTGCGCTCCGTGGACTCCGCGCTGGGCTGACGCTGCGCTCCGTAGACTCCGCGCAGTGAGCCTCCGCCTGTACGACACGGCCGCGCGCGCGGTCCGGGACTTCACGCCCCTGCGTCCCGGCGAGGCCTCGGTGTACGTCTGCGGGCTCACCGTCCAGGGGCCGCCGCACGTCGGGCACGTGCGCGCCGCCGTCGCCTTCGACGTCCTGCGCCGCTGGCTGACCGCCGGCGGGCTCGAGGTCACCTACGTCCGCAACGTCACCGACATCGACGACAAGATCCTCGCCAAGGCCGCCGAGCACGGCGTCCCGTGGTGGGCCTGGGCCTACACGAACGAGCTGGCCTGCACCCGCGCCTACGACGCCCTCGGCGTCCTGCCGCCCACCTACGAGCCGCGCGCGACCGGGCACGTCACGGACATGGTGGCGCTGGTCGAGCGGCTGGTGGAGCGCGGGCACGCCTACACCGTCGACGGCGACGCCTACTTCGACGTCCGCAGCTTCCCCCGCTACGGCGAGCTGACCCGGCAGGCCCTGACCGACCTGCAGCCGGCCGCCGACACCGACACCGACGAGCGCAAGCGCGACCCGCGCGACTTCGCGCTGTGGAAGGCGCACAAGCCCGGCGAGCCGGAGACCGCGAGCTGGCCGACCCCGTGGGGCCCCGGCCGGCCCGGCTGGCACCTGGAGTGCTCGGCGATGGCGGGGCGCTACCTCGGCGCGGAGTTCGACATCCACGGCGGCGGGCTGGACCTGCGCTTCCCGCACCACGAGAACGAGCGCGCCCAGTCGATGGCCGCCGGCCTGCCGTTCACCCGGTACTGGATGCACAACGGCTGGGTCACCCTCGGCGGCGAGAAGATGAGCAAGTCGCTGGGCAACACCGCGCTGGTCGACGAGGTGGTCCGCCGGGTGCGGCCGGTCGAGCTGCGCTACTACCTGGTGGCGCCGCACTACCGGTCCACCGTCGAGTTCACCGACACCGCGCTGGCCGAGGCGGGGGCGGCCTACCGGCGGCTGGAGTCGTTCGTGCAGCGCGCCGCGGAGCGCTGCGGCCGGGACACCCCGACCGGCCTGCCGGCGGCGTTCCGCGAGGCCATGGACGACGACCTCGGCACCCCGGCCGCGGTCGCCGTGGTGCACGACGTCGTCCGCGCCGGCAACACCGCGCTGGCCGAGGGCGACGACGCCGCGCTGGCCGACGCGCTCGGCGCCGTGCGGGGCATGCTGGGCGTGCTGGGGCTGGACCCGCTCGACCCGCACTGGGCGGCCGGCGGGGGCGCCGGCGACCGGCTGGCCGAGGTCACCGACGGCCTGGTCCGGCTGGCGCTGGAGCAGCGCCAGGCCGCCCGCGCCCGCAAGGACTACGCGGCGGCCGACGCGCTGCGCGACCAGCTCACCGCCCTCGGCGTGCAGGTCGAGGACACCCCGCAGGGACCCCGATGGGAGCTGACCCGCTGATGGCCGGAAACAGCCAGCGCCGCGGCCGCACGAGCGGCGCGGGCAAGAAGGGCGCCACCGCCGGCACCGGCGGCAAGAACCGCCGGTCGCTGGCCGGCCGCGGGGCGACCCCGCCGGCCGAGAAGCGCACGGGCCACCCGGCGCAGCGCCGCGCGCAGGCCGACGCCCGCCGCCGCGCCGAGCGCGACCGCAGCCGCCAGCGCGCCGAGGAGGCGCCGGAGCTGCTGCTCGGCCGCAACCCCGTCGTCGAGGCGCTGCGGGCGCGGATCCCCGCGACGGCGCTGTACGTCGTCACCGGGGACACCGCCCGCGCCGACGAGCGGGTGACCGAGGCGGTGCAGCTGGCCGCCGACCGCGGCCTGCCGCTGCTGGAGGTGGGCAGGGCCGAGTTCGACCGGATGTCCAACGGCGCGCTGCACCAGGGCATCGGGCTGCAGGTCCCGCCCTACGAGTACGCCCACCCCGACGACCTGCTCGACGTCGCCCGCGACTCCGGCCGCCCGCCGCTGGTGGTGGCCATGGACGGCGTCACCGACCCGCGCAACCTCGGCGCGGTGGTCCGCTCGGCGGCCGCCTTCGACGCGCACGGCGTCGTCGTGCCGCAGCGGCGCGCGGTCGGGATGACCGCCTCGGCGTGGCGCACCAGCGCCGGCGCCGCCGCCCGGCTGCCGGTGGCCCGCGCGGTCAACCTGGCCCGCGCGCTCGCCTCCTACCAGGACGCCGGGCTCACGACGGTCGGCCTGGCCGGCGACGGCGACGTGGACATCGCCGACTACGACGGCCTCGCCGACCCGGTGGCGCTGGTCGTCGGCGCGGAGGGCGCGGGGCTGTCCCGGCTCGTGCGCGAGCGCTGCGACGTCGTCGTCCGCATCCCCATCACCCGCGACACCGAGTCGCTCAACGTGAGCGTCGCGGCGTCCATCGCCCTCTACGCCGCGGCCCAGGCCCGGCGGTGACACTGCGGTCCTGCCGGACCGCGCCGCGGCCGGGTGCCGTCCCCCCGGTGCCGTGAGCTCCGGCGGACGCGTCCCTCCTCGGGGACCCTCCGGGCCCCGCTCGTCGGTCGCAGCCACCGCGGCCCGGCTCGGGCTGGAGCCGCACCCCGAGGGCGGCTGGTACCGGCGCACCTGGACCTCACCGGCGGTGGTCGGGGACCGCCCGGCCGCGACGGCGATCCTGTTCCTGCTCGCGCCGGGGGAGCGCTCGGCGCCGCACACCGTCGACGCCGACGAGCTGTGGCTCTGGCACGGGCCCGGCGCGCTGGTGCTGCACGTGGGCGCCGAGCGCACGGTGCTGGACGCGGCGCAGCCGCAGGTGCTCGTGCCCGCCGGCGTCCGGCAGGCGACCGACCCGGCGGAGGACGAGGTGCTGGTGACCTGCGTCGTCTCGCCGGGCTTCGCGTGGAGCGGCTTCCGGCTGGTCTGAGCCGAGCCGGGGTGGGCTCAGCCGAGGAGCTGGGCGAGGGTGTAGATCACCAGCCCGGCGAGGCCGCCGACGACGGTGCCGTTGATGCGGATGAACTGCAGGTCGCGGCCCACCTGCAGCTCGATGCGGCGGCTGGTCTCCTCGGTGTCCCAGCGGGCGACGGTGCTGCCGACGACGTCGGCCAGGTCGCCGGCGAAGCGCTCCACCAGGTAGCCGGCCACGCGCACCGACTGCCGCTGCACCCGCTCGCGCACGAGCGGGTCGGTCTGCAGCAGCCGGGCGGCGTCGCGGATGATGCCGGTCACCCGGGACCGCAGCTCGGAGTCGGGGTCGGCGGCGGCAGCGAGGAACGAGGTCTTCGCGTTGGTCCACAGCGACGAGGACCAGGTGCGCACCGCCGGGTGGTCGAGCAGCTCCTTCTTGAACCCCTCGACGCGGGCGGCGGTGTCGGGGTCGGTGCGCAGGGCGTGCACGTAGGCGCGCAGCCGGGCGTCGTAGACCCGTCGCAGCTCGTGGTCGCGGTCCTCGCCGACCTCCTCCAGGAAGCCCTCGACGCCGGCGAACACGCGGTCGAACACCCGGTCGTCGACCCAGTTGGGCACCCAGGACGGCGAGGCGTCCCCGAGCTGGGCGCGGAAGACGACGCGGTTCTCCTCGAGGAACCGGGCGAGGTAGCGCAGGGCCGCCGACAGCACCTCCTGGTGCCGGTCGCCGTCGACCACCAGTTCCAGGACCCGGGCCAGCACCGGCGCGGCGGGCGTCGCGTGCAGCTTGCGGTCGACCAGGCCGGAGACGGCCTGCTGCAGGTCGTCGTCGCGGAGCAGGTCGGTGAGGCCGGTGAGCCCGGCGGCGGCGTCGCCGGCCAGCCGCTCGGCGCGGCCGGGCGCGGCCAGGAAGCCACCGAGCCGGCCGGGGACGTCGACGGCGGCGAGCCGGTCCTCGACGACCGAGCGGGTCAGGAAGTTCTCCTGCACGAACGTGCCCAGGCTCGCGCCGATCTGGTCCTTCTTGCGCGGGATGATCGCCGTGTGCGGGATCGGCAGCCGCAGCGGGTGCCGGAACAGCGCGGTGACGGCGAACCAGTCGGCCAGCGCGCCGACCATCGAGGCCTCGGCGGTGGCCCGCACGTACCCGACCCAGGGCCCGGCGGTGTCGCCGAGCAGCACGCAGGCGAGGAAGACGGCCGCCGCGAGGAGGAACAGCCCCGTGGCCAGCCGTTTCATCCGCCGTAGTCCGGCAGCGCGCTCCGGGTCGTCGAGCGAGGAGGCGAGCGGGGCGCTCACAGACGACGACACCCTCCCCAGCCTAGAGGCGGGGGAGGGTGCCATCCCGGGCTGGAGGGGGTCAGCCCGCGCTGCTGCCGAGGGTGACCTCGACCGTCGTCGTCCCACCACCGCGCTGGACGGTCAGCTCCACCTGGTCGCCGGGGGCCGAGTCGCGGATCGCGGCGGTCAGCTCGGTGGAGGTGGTCACCGCCCGGTCGCCGACCGCGGTGACGACGTCGCCGGCCTGCAGGCCCGCGTCCGCGGCGGCCCCGCCGGGCTGCACCTGGACGACCTGCGCGCCGGTGCCCACCTCGGACGAGCCGCTCGCGCCGGCGGTCTGCGCCTGGACCCCGAGGACGGCGTGGGTGGCCGAGCCGGTGTCGATGATCTCCTCGGCGATCCGCTGGGCGGTGTTGCTCGGGATGGCGAACCCGACCCCGATGTTGCCGCTCTGCGACGACGAGCCGGGCGCACCCGAGGCCACCGAGGCGATCGCGGTGTTGATGCCGATGACCTGGCCGGAGGCGTCGACCAGCGCACCGCCGGAGTTGCCGGGGTTGATCGCGGCGTCGGTCTGCAGGGCGTCGATGACGGTGGCGTCGTCCTGGGTGGAGCCGGTGGCCACCGCGCGGTCGGTGGCGCTGACGATCCCGTCGGTCACCGTGTCGGACAGGCCGAGCGGCGCGCCGATCGCGACGGCGAGGTCGCCGACCTGCACGTCGTCGGAGTCGGCGAACGTGGCCGCGGTGAGCCCGCCGGCGCCCTGCAGCCGGATCACGGCGAGGTCCGAGGTCGGGTCGGTGCCGACGACGGTGGCGTCGTAGAGGGTGCCGTCGGAGGTGCGCACCTGGATCGCGGCGTTGTCCGTGCCGCTGTCCAGCGTGACGACGTGGTTGTTGGTGAGCACGTAGCCGTCGTCGGAGAGCACCACGCCCGAGCCGCTGCCCGAGCCCGAGCCGCTGGTCACGTAGACGGTGACGACGCTGGGGGAGGCCTTGGCGGCCGCGGCGGTCACCGCGGTCGCGTTCTCCGGGTCGGTGATGACCACCGACTGCGCCGCGGCCGCCGTGCCGCTGCCGCTGCTGCCGCCGTCGGAGGTGAGGGCGACGACCCCGGCCCCGGCGCCGCCGCCGATGAGCGCCCCGGCGAGCAGGCCGGCGACCCCGATCCGGAGCCGGCCCGCCCGCCGTCCCTCCGGCGCCGGCGCGGGGGAGGGCGCCGGCGGCGGCAGGGTCGCCGTCGCGGTGCCGGCCGGCGGGTACCAGGAGTCGCCGGACGGCGGCGGGGTCCAGCCCGGGGTCGCACCGGTCGGCTGCGCCGGGTTCGGGTACGGGTGTCCGTTCACTGCTGTGGTCCTCCTCCTGGGCGGCCGTCCGCCGCTCTGGTGACCACTGTCGGCCCGGCGTCTGGCGGGGCACTGCGGAGCGCCTGTGAGGTGTCTGGAGGTCCTCAGCGGGGGAGGTCCGGCAGCACCCGGCCGCGGGCGACCAGCTCGGTGACCACCCAGACGGCCGCCACCTCGGCGGCCAGCAGCCCCACGAGGACCAGCAGCTGGGCGGCCCCGGCGGCCAGCGGGCCGCCCCCGCCGAGCAGCACGCCGACGTAGGCGCCGGGCAGCGTGACCAGGCCGACGGTGCGGGTCTGGTCCAGCGGCGGCAGCAGGGCGGTCGCGGCGGAGGGCCGGGCGACCTCGAGGACCGCGTCGCGCGGGAGCAGGCCGAGCGCCAGGGCCGCCTCGACCTCCCCGCGGCGGATCGTCAGCTCCTCGCGCAGCCGCCGGCCGGCCAGGGACGTCGCCGTCATCGCGCCGCCGACCAGGATGCCCGCGACCGGGATCACCGCCTCGCCGCGCAGCGGCACCGTGCCGCTGGCCAGCACCAGCGCGACCACCGGCGCGGCGCCGCCGGCCACCGCCAGCGCCGCGGCCCCCACCCGGCGCGGGGCTCCGGGCGCCCGCAGCGGCAGGCCGCTGACCCGCCCCGCCGCCGTGACCGCGGCGACGCCGACCATCAGCAACGCGAACGCCGCCGACAGCCACAGCGAGCGGACGACGACCAGCAGCACGGCGGAGACCGCCGCCAGCTGCACGGTGGCCCGCAGCGCCGCGACGACGACCGGCCGCTCCTGCCCCAGCCCGGACAGCCGTCCGCCCGCCGCCGCCAGCGCGGTGAGCAGCACCAGGACGACGGCCAGCGGCAGGCCGGGCTCGACGACGGAGGTCCCCACGGCCGCCGATCCTGCCGTCCACCACCCGGCCGCCCGCGACACGCCGACCACCGTGTGCGACGGGAGCGTCGCGGGGTAGAGGGGGAGCCCGGTCGCTCCCCTGGGAGCGGGCGGGTCCCCGCTGCCCGGCCTGCGCTCCTGGAGGCTGTTCGTGTCCACCCGCGGTCTGCCCGCCCGCCTGCTCGTGGGCCTCGCCGCCCTCACCGCCGTCGCGGTCGCCGTCGTCGGCGGCCTCGCCCTGCGGCCCCCGGGGCTGCTCGCCGTCGCGCTGGCCGCGGTGGTGACCTCCTGCCTGGCCGGCGGCGTGGCGCGCGAGTCGCACGAGGACGGCCGGCCGCCGCGCTACACGCCGCTGGAGGCGGCCTGGCGGGCCGGCGCCGTCACGATCGGCGTGCTGCTGTTCCTGTCCGGCGTCGCCGTGCTGGGCGGCCCGGCGCTCACGGCGCTGACCGGTGCGGTGCTCTTCCTCGGCGGGCTCGGGCTGTGGCTGCTGCACACCGGCCGCCCGGCGCGGCCGGCCGCCCCCGACGACGCGCCGGCGGGCAGCGGGCTCGCCGCGGCCGTGCCGCAGCGGCCGGTGGCCGGCGCCCGCCCGGCGGAGGCCGTCGGGACGGTCACCTCCCTGCCGCCGGTGGCGACCCTGACGACCGCGGCCCTGGGCCGCGAGTGGCTGAGCACGACGGCGGCGCTGGCCGGCCGGCTGGACCCGGTGGCGCGGCAGGCCGTCGTCCGCCGCCGCCAGGACGTCCTCGACGAGCTCGAGCGCCGCGACCCCGCCGGCTTCGCCCGCTGGCTGGCGGAGGGGCCGCTGCCCGGCAGCGATCCGGCCGGCTACCTGCGCGAGGGCCCGGCGGCCGCCTGAGGGTCGAAGACGGCGGCGGGGTCGACGTTCATCACGACCTCGCAGTCGCAGAACCCGCCGTACTCCTCGAGCCCCTCGTGCAGCCGGTCCAGGGCGATGCCGTGCCCGGCGGCCCAGGCGTCGGTGGCGCGGTGGGTCCGGTCGCAGCCGCCGGCCGCGATGACGTCGTCGAGGTGCTCGCGCAGCGCGTCCAGCTGGGTCCGGTCCAGCGGCAGGAGCCCGGCCGGGTCGTCGATCGGTGCCACGCGGTCAGCATCGGCAGCAGGGACCTCAGGGTCGACCCGTGTCGTCGGCCGGGACGGCGGAGGACAGCGCCCGGCCCAGGCGGAGGAACCACACCGGCACGGCGAGCCCACCGAGCACGGCGGGTGTGCCCCCGGCCGCGAACGCGATCCGCCGGCGCAGGGACCCCTCCGGCAGGAGCAGCCCGGCCCCGGCCGCGGCGCTGCCGGCGAGCACCGCGCCACCGGCCCGCACGCCGAGCCGGGTCACCGTGTCCGGCAGGGTCCCGCGTCGGCCGCGGCAGGTCAGCACCACCCAGCCGGCCAGCACCTCGAACGCACCGACGGCGACCGGCGCCTGCACGGGGAAGGGCACCACGCCGAGCACGAGCGCCGGCCCGGCGAGGGTGAGCACGCCGGTCGCGGCGAGCCCCGACCGGCGGGCCCACCGGCCCGGGCTGACCGCCAGCACCACCGGCACCATCAGCGCCGTGCCGACCGACCCGACGACGTCGTTGGCGGATCCGAGGGACACCGGCAGCACCCGGCGCCGTCCGGCCTCGACGGCGTAGAAGGCCACGAGCAGCGCATTCGCGGCCATCCCGGTGACCCCGGCCGCGCGGGCCCACGGAGCGGCACGTCGCAGGTCCACGGTGCGCCTCCCCACCCGGCCCGGCGACGAGCCGGCCGCGCGGACGACGCTGACAGGGGCCGTCGTCGCCCGTCCAGGGACGAAGGGCCGGCCGAGGGTCCCTATCCTGGAGGCCGGGACCCGTCCCCGTGTCCCGCCGGCGTGGCGCAACTGGTAGCGCACCCGACTTGTAATCGGGCGGTTGGGGGTTCGAGTCCCCCCGTCGGCTCAGTCGAAGCTGCCCGCCCCGCCCACGCGGTAGGGGTGGTGCCGCTCGGCGCGGGCCGCCCGCGCCCGCTCGGCGCGCTCCTCGCGCAGCCGGGCGGCGGTGCCGGCGGGGTAGCCGGCCTTGGCGACGCGGTGCTCGGTGGTCTCCACCACGAACGCCAGCGAGTACATCAGCCCCACCATCAGCCCCCCGGCCGCCGCGGTCAGCCGGTAGCCCATCCCCACGGGGACGGCGACCAGGCAGATCACGACCAGCGGGGCGAGCTGCACCAGCGAGCGGGCGATGTGCCGGCGCAGCCATCCCGGGCGGGTGGTGTCCGACAGGACCCACGGCGACAGCTCCCGGGGCAGCCCGCCGCCGACGGCGTAGCGGAGCCACTGCAGGACGGTGGGGCGGCGGGACGTCGCGGGCGCGGCGTGCTGGGTGCGCACGCCTCGACGGTAGGCCCCGCCGTCCACCGCGGGAACCCGGACCGGACCGTCCCGTCCGGGCCGTTGCCCCCGCGCGGCGGCGGGTGGACACTGCGACCCTCGCCGGAGGGAGGGCTCCCGTGCAGATCGCCTCGCTGCTCCGCCGCAAGGGCCCCGACGTCGTCACCGTCGCGCCGGACCAGCCCGTCCGCGCCGCCCTCGCGCTGCTCGCCGAGCACCGCATCGGCGCGCTCGTGGTCTCCCGCGGGGGAGGGGCCGTCGACGGCATCGTCTCCGAGCGCGACGTCGTCCGGGCCCTGCACGCCTCCGGACCGGAGGTCCTCGACGGGCCGGTGTCGGCGCTGATGACCGCCGAGGTGCGCACCTGCGTGCCCGGCGCCTCGGTGCACGACCTCGCGCGCACGATGACCGACCACCGCATCCGGCACGTGCCCGTCGTCGAGGACGGCCGGCTGCTCGGGATCGTCTCCATCGGCGACGTCGTCAAGGCGCGCCTCGACGAGCTGCAGGACGAGCGGGACCACCTCGTCGACTACATCCAGACCACCTGACCGCGCGGCGTACGGTGCCCGCCGTGGACGAGCGGCGGCTGGGCACGGCAGCGGGGCTCGCCGCCTACGGACTGTGGGGTCTGTTCCCGCTGTACTTCCCGCTGCTGGAGCCGGCCGGCGGGGTGGAGATCGTCGCCCACCGCATCGTCTGGTCGCTGCTGTTCGTGGCGGTGCTGCTGACCGCGCTGCGCAGGTGGGGGCTGGTCCGCGCGGCGGTCACCGACCGGCGCACGCTGCTCGTCCTGGCCGGGGCCTCGGTGCTCATCGCGGCCAACTGGCTGGTCTTCGTCTACGGCGTCAACTCCGGGCACGTCGTCGAGACCTCGCTCGGCTACTTCATCAACCCGCTGGTCAGCGTGCTGCTCGGCGTCGTCGTGTTCGCCGAGCGGCTGCGCCCGCTGCAGTGGGTCGCGGTCGGGCTGGCCGCGGTGGCCGTCGTCGTCCTGACCGTCGACCACGGCCGGCCGCCGTGGATCGCCCTGGCGCTGGCCGCCACCTTCGGCAGCTACGGCCTGCTCAAGAAGCTGGTGCGGGTGGAGGCGGCGCCGGGCCTGTTCGTCGAGACGGCGGTGACCTTCCTGCCGGCGCTGGTCCTCCTCGGCGTGCTGCAGGCCACCGGGCGGGGGACCGCGGGGTCCGAGGGCACCGGCCACCTCCTGCTGCTCGTGGCCTCGGGCGTCGCGACCGCGGTGCCGCTGCTGCTGTTCGCCGCGGCCGCCCGCCGCATCCCGCTGTCGACCGTCGGGCTGCTGCAGTACGTCACGCCGCTCATGCAGCTGGCGCTCGGCGTCTTCGTGTTCCACGAGCCGATGCCCCCGGCGCGGCTGGCCGGCTTCGCGATCGTCTGGGCGGCGCTGGCGGTGTTCACCGTGGACAGCCTGCGCTCGGCCCGGGCCGCCGGCCGCCGGGCGGCCGCCGAGCAGGTGCCTGCCGCGGCCTGATCGCGCGCGTCTCGGGCTGTGGCCTGTCACCCCCCGGGCCTACCGTTGTGGGTGACGGCTTCCCCCCGATCGAACGGACCCGACCATGACCCCCGACCCCGACCCCGCGGTCTCCCCGCCGGGGGGCTCGGAGTCCGGTGAGGGTCCCGCGCAACCCGCGGGCCTGACCCGGCGCGAGCACGAGATGCTGGCCTTCGAGCGGCAGTGGTGGCGCCGGCCCGGCGCGAAGGAGACCGCGATCCGCGAGCGGTTCGGCCTGCCCCCGACCCGGTACTACCAGGTGCTGAACGCGCTGGTCGACCGCCCGGCCGCGCTCGAGGCCGACCCCCTCCTCGTCCGCCGCCTGCGCCGGCTGCGCACCGCGCGGCGGCAGCGGCGTTCGCCTCACGTGCTGGGCAAGGGCTCGTCCGCCCTCTAGATTTGGTGACCGTGGGCAGGCATGCGGCACCAGGCGGTGACCAACCGGACCGGCCGTCAGCCCCGGTGGCCGGCGGCCGGCGGCGCACCGACCACCCCAGCGAACCCCTGCCCGACCTGCCGACGACGCGCAGTCCCCGTGTCGACCCCGGCGCCGCCGAGCTGAGCGACCACCCGACGACGCCCGGTCCCGGCCGCAGCCGCGCCGACCGCCGCCGGGACGCGCTGCTCGGCGCCGGCGACGAGACCGACCGCCGCCGGCTCACCGGCCGGTCCGCGCGCCCCGCCGCGGCCGCGCGGCCGGCGGCCCCCGCCCGCCCGGCCGAGCCGGAGCGCCCGCCGGTCCCCGCGCCGCAGCCCGAGGCGCCGGCCGTCCGGTCCCGCCCCGCGCCGCCCGCCGCGGCCCGCCCGCGGGTGCCCGCGCCCGTGGCCGCCGGCGCGGCCACCCGGCAGGCCCCCGCGCCCCAGCCGCCGGCCCGCCCGGCGGCCGGGCCGCCGACCGCGCAGTCGCCGGCCGTCTCCCGCCCGGCGCCCCAGCCCCCCGCCGCCTCCCGGCCGGCGCCCCAGGCGTCGGCCCGCCCCGCGCCGCCCGAGACCACGGTCGCGCCGTTCCAGGCGGTCCCCCGGCCCGACGCCGAGGCCGCCGAGCCGGCGGCGGCGCCCCTGGACCCCTGGGACCAGCCGGCCCGCCCGCCGGCCCGGGGCCGGACCCAGACCCCGCCCGCGGCCGAGCCCGCGCAGCCCCGGGACCGCACCCCGGACGGGAGCCCGGCCGCGAACGGCTACCGCGACTGGACCCGCCCCTCCGGTGCGGGCACCGCGACGCCGGCCGCCCCGCCGACCGAGGCGATCCCCGACCGCGAGGTGTCCCGCGACCGCGTGGCGTCCGCGGACCGGGCGCCCGCCCCCGCGACCGAGGCGATCCCCGACCGCGAGGTGTCCCGCGACCGGGCCGGCGACCGCGCCCCGGCCGCGCCGCTGACCGAGGCGATCCCCGACCGCGAGGTCGCGGGCCGCCGGGACCGGGCACGGGGCGACGGGGACCGGCGGGACCGCGACGCCGAGCCGGAGACGGGGCCGTCGACCGGCGGCACCGGCGTCGTGGGCAACCGCGCCGCGGTGCGCGCCGAGCGCCAGGCGAAGGAGGCCGAGCGGCAGGCCCTGGAGGCCGAGCGCCGCAGGGCCGCGCGCCGGGCCGGGGTCTCCCGCGCCGCCCTGCGCGCCGCCGACGGCGAGGACGCGCCGCCGCGCCGTCGCACCGGGGTCGCGCTGCTGGCGGTCGTCGTCGTCGCGCTGGTCGTGCTCGGCGTCTACAGCTTCACCTCCCCGGCGGCGCAGGAGACCGGCTCGGCCACGACACCCACGAGCGAGCCGTCGGCGCCGGCGTCGGTGTCGGCGGCGCCCTCGTCGGGCCCGCTGCCCCCGCTCTCGGCCGAGCCGCTGCCCCCGGTGGAGCAGGCGCCGAGCACCCCGGTGCGGGTGCCGGTGACCGTCCTCAACGCCACGCAGACCGGCGGGCTGGCCGCGGAGGTCGCCACCGCGTTCGCCGCCCAGGGCTGGACGACGGCCGGTGTCGGGGCCTACCAGGGCGGGGACGTCGCCGCCACGACCGTCTTCTTCGACGAGGGCGACGAGTCGCAGCGCCAGTCCGCCCTGCAGCTCATGGAGGCCTTCCCGGGCATCACCACCGGGCCCGCGGTGCGGTTCTTCGAGGTGCCGGACGTGCCCGACCCCGGTCTGGTCGTCGTCGTCACCGGCGGGCTCCAGCCCTGACCGCTCCGCGTCGCACCCCGCCCCGACACCCGCGGAACCCCGGCGCGGCACCGTCCGTTGGCCGCAGCGTGCGTCCGTTCCGCGGGCCCGTGACACCCCGCCCGCGCCCCGGCGCCCGCGGGGTGGCCGGCGCCCTGCTCGCCCTCCTGCTCACCGGCACCCTCGTCGGAGCGCTGCCCACCCCGGCGGCCGCCGCCGAGGACGTCCGGACCGAGGACGCGCGCATCCCCTCCGGCTCGGGCGCCGACGCCGTCGAGCTGGACACCACGCTCTACCTCCCGGCCTCGGCCACCGCCGACGACCCCGCGCCGGCCGTGGTCCTCGCGCACGGCTTCGGCGGCAGCAAGCAGTCGGTCGCCGACGACGCCCGGGACCTCGCCGGCCGCGGCTACGTCGTCCTCGCGTACTCCGCGCGCGGGTTCGGCGCGAGCACCGGCCAGATCGGCCTGGACGACCCGCGCTACGAGGTCGCCGACCTGTCCACGCTGCTCGACCTGCTCGCCGGCCGCGACGACGTCCTCCTCGACGGCGACGGCGACCCGCGGGTGGGCGTGGCCGGCGGCTCGTACGGCGGGGCGCTGTCGCTGCTCGGCGCGGCCTACGACGACCGGGTCGACGCCATCGCGCCGCAGATCACCTGGAACTCGCTGACCGCCGCGCTCTTCCCCTCCCAGACCGGCGCCGCCGACGCGCAGACCCCCGCCGCCACGCCGCAGACCGCCGACGCCGGCGTCTACAAGCGGCTGTGGGCGGGGCTGTTCTTCGGCGTGGGCGCCGCGCCCACCGGCGGGCTGCTGGACGCGCTCGGCGGCGGGGGAGCGGCCGAGACCGAGGACGGCGAGGACACCGGCGGCACCGGCGGCACCGGCGGCACCGGCGACGCGGCCCCGGTCTCCGGCGACGCCCCGCCGACCCTGCCGGTCGACCCGTCGTCGGTGGACCCCGCGGCGGTGGAGCAGGCGCTGACCTGCGGCCGGTTCCGCGCCGACGTGTGCGCCGCCTACCAGACCGCCGCCGCCTCGGGCACGCTCACGCCCGAGGTGGCCGCGGTGCTCGACCGCAGCAGCCCGGCCGCGGTGCTCGACCGCGTCACCGCGCCGACCCTGCTGGTCCAGGGCACCGAGGACTCCCTGTTCGGCCTCGGCCAGGCCGACGCCAACGCCCGCGGCATCGCCGCGAACGGCACCCCGGTCAAGGTCGTCTGGTACGCCGGTGGCCACGACTCCCCGCCGTCGGAGCGGGAGGCCGCCGAGCTGCGTGACCAGGTCGCCGGCTGGTTCGACTGGTACCTGCGCGACGAGGACGACCCCGCCCGCGGCGAGGACCCCGGCACCGGCTTCGAGTTCCCCGCGCCCACCGGCCTCGGCAGCGGGCTGGGCAGCGTGCAGGGCGGCACCCAGAGCGTGCTCGCGGGCGCCTACCCCGGCCTCGACGGCGGGGACCCGGCGCAGCGGGAGAGCGTCGCCCTCGACGGCGGCACCCAGCCGGTGGTCACGCCCGCCGGTGGCACCCCGGCGGCGATCACCACCGTCCCGGGCCTGGGCGCGCTCGCCTCGGCGCTCGGCGGCCGGGCCGTGGAGATCCCCGGCCAGTTCGCCGCGTTCGCCAGCGACCCGCTCGACGAGGCGGTCGAGGTGGTCGGCGCGCCGACCGTCGAGCTCGCCGTCGCCTCGCCCACCGGCAGCGCCACGCTGTTCGCCAAGCTCTACGACGTCGGCCCCGACGGCGCGCAGACGCTGCCCGGCGGGCTGGTCGCCCCGCTGGCGCTCACCGGCCTGTCGACCGACCCGGCCGCGCCCACGGAGGTCGCAGTCACGCTGCCGGGCATCGTGCACCGCTTCGAGGCCGGGCACACGATGCGCGTCGTCGTCTCCTCGACCGACCAGGCCTTCGCCCTGCCGGCCGAGGCCACCGTCTACTCCGTCGCCCTCGCCGGGGCCGGCAACGGCGGCACCGCGCTGGCCGTGCCCACCGTCGAGGGGCAGCCGCAGGCCGACGGCGGCACCTCCCGCTGGTGGTGGCTGCTCGGCGCCGTCGTCGCGCTCGGCCTGCTCGGCTGGCTCGCCGCGGTGCTGTGGGGCCGCCGCCGGCGCCGGGTCACCTCGGAGGTGGAGCCGGACGGCGAGGACGTGCCGCTGCGCTTCGAGAGCGTCACCAAGGCGTACAAGGACGGCTTCGTCGCCGTCCGCGACCTGTCCTTCGAGGTCCGCCGCGGCCAGGTGCTCGGCCTGCTCGGCCCCAACGGCGCGGGCAAGACGACGTCGCTGCGCATGCTCATGGGGCTGATCCGGCCGAACTCCGGGCGGATCACCGTGTTCGGCCACGCGGTCCGCCCCGGCGCGCCGGTGCTGTCCCGGCTGGGCTCCTTCGTCGAGGGCACCGGGCTGCAGCCGCACCTGTCCGGCCGCGACAACCTGCGCCTGTACTGGGCCGCCACCGGCCGCCCGGCCGAGGACGCGCACGTGGAGGAGGCGATCGCGGTCGCCGGCCTCGGCGCCGCCATCGACCGGCCGGTGCGCCGCTACAGCCAGGGCATGCGCCAGCGGGTGGCGATCGCCCAGGCCATGCTCGGCCTGCCGGACCTGCTGGTCCTCGACGAGCCGACCAACGGGCTGGACCCGCCGCAGATCCACGCCATGCGCGAGGTGCTCCGCGACTACGCCGCCACCGGCCGCACGGTCATCGTCTCCAGCCACCTGCTGAGCGAGATCGAGCAGACCTGCACCCACGTGGTGGTCATGGCGAAGGGGCAGAAGATCGCGCAGGGGACGGTCGAGGAGATCGTCGGCACCGGTGGCGCGGTGCTCGTCGGGCTCGCCGACGACGCCGACGCCGACCGCGCGGCCGCCGTCCTGTCCGGGCTGCCCGGGGTCGCCGTCGAGCGCACCGACGAGGGCCTGGTCGCCGACCTCGGCCCGGGGACCCCACGCGCGGCGGCCCTGCAGGCGCTGGTGGGCTCGGGCGTCGCCGTCGACCAGTTCACGCCGCGCCGCCGCCTGGAGGACGCGTTCCTGGCACTCGTGGGGGAGTCGTGACCGCGACCGAGCACGTCCAGCCCACCGGCGCCGTCGCCGGCTACCGGCCCGAGCGGACGCTGCGGCTGTCGGTGGAGCTCCGCCGGCAGTTCAAGCGGCGCCGCACGATCGGCGTCTTCGTGGCGATGGTGGCGCTGCCGCTGGTGCTCATCGCGGCGCTGCAGCTGGGCGCGAGCGAGGAGGCGCAGACCAACAGCCGGATCAACCTGGTCGACGTCGCCACCGCCAGCGGGCTGAACTTCACGCTGTTCGTGCTGTTCGCGACGACGTCGTTCTTCCTCGTCGTGGTCTACGCGCTGTTCTTCGGCGACACGGTGGCCAGCGAGGCGCAGTGGGGCTCGCTGCGCTACACGCTGGCCACGCCGGTGCCCCGGACGCGGCTGCTCCGGCAGAAGTGGCTCGCGGCGCTGGTCCAGTCGGTGGGCGCGCTGCTCACCCTCGCCGTCGTCGCGGTGGTCGCCGGCGGCCTCGCGTTCGGGTTCGGCGAGATCGAGACGCCGATCGGGGTGACCCTGTCGCAGGGCGAGGGGTTCCTCCGGCTGGCCGGGATGCTCGGCTACCTCGCCGTGCACCTGCTCGTCGTCGGCACGCTGGCGTTCTGGCTGTCCACGGTCACCGACGCGCCGCTGGCCGCCGTCGGCGGGGCGGTGTTCACGACGGTCGTGTTCGCCATCCTCGACCAGGTCGAGCAGCTCGGGTCGATCCGCGACTGGTTCCCCACCGCGGAGGAGTTCGCCTGGACCGACCTGCTGCAGACACCGGTCGACTCCTCGGACCTGTTCCGCGGCGTGGTCCAGTCGCTGGTCTACGCCGCGGTCTTCACCGCGCTGGGCTTCCGCCACTTCACCCGGCGCGACGTCACGAGCTAGAGCGAGGCTCTGACCGCCTGGGCCCAGCCGACGCCCATCGCCTCGTCGGTCACCGACACGTTGGGGACGGCGCCCAGCAGCCCGGCCATGCCCTCGACGTCCGCGCCGTTGGCGGTGATCCACAACCGGCCGACGGCGGGCGCCATCTCCAGGTCGCTGACGCTGTCGCCGATCGCGACGGCGTCCGCGGGGTCGACGCCGCGCCGCTCGAGGTCCCACGCGATCGCCGCGCCCTTGGAGATGCCGCGCGGCATCAGGTGGTAGACGCGGGCCAGCTGTCCCTCCGGCGCCAGCTGCAGCCGGGCCGAGGCGGGGATCGCGCCGTTGTCCTTGAGCGTCAGCCAGCCGAACCCGCGCTCGGCCAGCCACGCGTCGACGGCGAGCGGGTCGACGAACCCGCGCAGCAGCGCGTCGCCGTCGTGCGTGGTGTGCCAGGGCGCGTGCCACTCCAGCCGGCCGGGGTGGGCGGCGCACAGCGCGTCGACGACGCCGAGCTCGGCCATCACGTCCATCGGCGTGCGGCCCGCGTACTCGGCGGGCAGCTCGCCGGTCAGCCCGTGCCGCTCCCGGCCGCCCTTCCACGTCACCAGCGAGCCCAGCTCGGCGATCGCGCCGTCGGCGGCGAAGATCCGCCCCGCCTCGGTGACCTGGTCGGCGGTGCGCCCGCTGACGATCACCAGCGCGACCCCCGCGGTGTGCAGCTCCAGCAGGGCCGCGGCCGGCTCGGCGGTGGGGGAACCGTCGGCCGCGTGCCAGAACGACCCCCGCGGTCCGACCATCGTGCCGTCGAGGTCGGTGTAGACGATGCGCGCAGCCACGGCGCCCAGCATGGCCGGGGCCCGGGGCGGTCCCGGCAGCCGGGTAGAGTCGGGCCCGTTCCACTCATCCAGAGGGGCAGAGGGACACGGCCCGGTGAAGCCCCGGCAACCGCGCTCGCGCGAGCGGCGAGAGGTGCCAATTCCGTCCCGCGCGGCTCGACGGCCCGACGCGGGGAAGATGAGGAGGTAGTCGTCGCATGACCCTGACCGCTCCCGGTTCCCTCCAGGCCGACTCCGCCGCCGGCGGCCCGGTCGCCCCGAGCCCCGCCCGCGGCCTCGTCTGTCGCAACTGCGGCGCCACCTTCGGCCTGATCGCCGAGCACGCCTGCGCGCAGTGCTTCGGCCCGCTCGAGGTCGACTACGACCCCGAGCTGATGGCCGCCGTCACCCGCGAGCAGATCGAGGCCGGCCCGCAGAACATCTGGCGCTACGCCGCGCTGCTGCCGGTGGGCCAGGACCCGGGCGACCGGGTCAGCCTCGATCCCGGCATGACCCCGCTCGTGCGCGCCGACCGGCTCGCCGCCGAGCTCGGCCTCACCGGCGGGCTGTGGGTCAAGGACGACTCGGCCAACCCCACCCACTCGTTCAAGGACCGCGTGGTGAGCCTCGCCGCCACCGCCGCCCGGGGGCTGGGCTACCGCAGGATCGCCGCGGCCTCGACCGGCAACCTGGCCAACTCGGTGGCCGCCCACGCCGCCCGCGCCGGCCTGCCGTCGTTCGTGTTCATCCCGTCCGACCTCGAGCCGGGCAAGGTCGTGCAGTCGGCGGTCTACGGCCAGACGCTGGTCGCCGTCGACGGCTCCTACGACGACGTCAACCGGCTGACCAGCGAGCTCGCCGAGACCGACGAGTTCGAGGACACCGCGTTCGTCAACCAGAACGTGCGGCCCTACTACGCCGAGGGCTCGAAGACGATGGGCTACGAGATCGCCGAGCAGCTCGGCTGGCGGATCCCGGCCCAGGTCGTCATCCCCATGGCCTCGGGCTCGCTGCTCACCAAGGTGGACAAGGCCTGGCGGGAGCTGGTGAAGGCGGGGATCGTCGCGGACACCGAGTGGCGGGTCTTCGGCGCCCAGTCGGCCGGCTGCGACCCGATCGCCACCGCCTTCGACAACGGCTGGGACGTCGTCAAGCCGGTCAAGCCCACCGGCATCGCCAAGTCGCTGAACATCGGCAACCCCGCCGACGGCCCGTACGCGCTCGACGCCATCCGCCGCACCGGCGGCGCCGTCGGCCGGGTCGGCGACGAGCAGATCGTCCAGGGCATCCGCGACCTCGCCCGCACCACCGGCGTCTTCGCCGAGACCGCCGGCGGCGTGACCGTGGCGGTGCTGCGGCAGCTGGTCGAGGACGGCCGGCTCGACCCGACCAGGGAGACCGTCGTCCTCAACACCGGTGAGGGCCTCAAGACCCTCGACCCGCTGCTGCCGGTCGTCGGCTTCACCCACCGCGTGGAGCCCTCGCTGCGGTCGGTCCGGTCCGCGGGGCTCATCGGCTGACCCCCGGCGGGGGCGTAGGCTCGCCGGCGACGTCGATCCGGCGGGTGACATCCCGCCCGATCGTCCCCGAGTCGTGTGTCCAGGATCTCCCCACGGCGGCGTGCCTGTTGTACCGTCTCGCGCGGTCGTCAGTTCCACGCACGTGTCCGACGGGCGGAAGAGCTGTACCCCGGTCCCCGGATCACGGGGACCGTCCGCACGCACCAACGTGGGAGCACACGTGGCACAGGGCACCGTGAAGTGGTTCAACGCCGAGAAGGGCTTCGGCTTCATCGCCGTCGACGGCGGCCAGGACGTCTTCGTCCACTACTCGGCCATCCAGATGGACGGCTACAAGAGCCTCGACGAGGGCCAGCGGGTCGTCTTCGAGGTCGTCCAGGGCGAGAAGGGCCCCCAGGCCGACGGCGTCCGCGTCGCCTGAGCTCCTCCGTACCCCCGTGCTGCGGCCCGGTTCCCTCCGTGGGAGCCGGGCCGCAGCCGTTCCCGGCCCACCGGTCAGCTGGGCGCCGTCACTGCTGGCCGCCCACGCCGCGGTCCTCGTCCTGCTGTCGGCCGTCTCCGGGGTCCTGCACCTCTCCGGGGTGCGCAGCGGCGGCCAGGACGACGCCGGCCGGTGGACCGGACCGCCGCTCGTGGTCCCCGTGGCGACGTGGGCGCTCGCGCTGCTCGTCGTCGTGGTGGTGGCGCGCGCGGTCGGGCCGCGGCGCCCCGGCCGGCTCGGGCACTGGCTGGCCGGCACGGCGTGCTGGGCGGTCCTGCCGTGGACCTGGCTGGCGACCGGCCTGACCGCCTCCCACCCCGAGAGCGGCTGGGTGTGGGTGACCGTCATCGGGTTCTCCGGCTACGGCTGGTCCTGGCTGGTCCCCCTCCTGCTCTTCGGGGCCGCGTTCACCGCCGTCCTGGCGCGGTTCGCCGACTGACCCACGCGGGAACAGGCGCCACCCACCCCCCGTTCTTGCACTCGGCAGGGGCGAGTGCCAGACTTCCGGTTGGCACTCGACAGTGCCGAGTGCCAATCAGGTCGGAACGGTGAGGCACAGGAGCGCGGGCCACATGGGAGCCCGCCGCGCCGGTGTCGTCCGTCGCGGGCGCCGGTCCCGGCCGTGCAGCGATCCATGCATGGAGGACATCACCACATGGCCAAGATGATCGCCTTCGAGGAAGAGGCGCGCCGCGGCCTCGAGCGGGGCATGAACACCCTCGCCGACGCCGTCAAGGTGACGCTCGGCCCCAAGGGCCGCAACGTCGTCCTCGAGAAGAAGTGGGGCGCTCCCACCATCACCAACGACGGTGTGAGCATCGCCAAGGAGATCGAGCTCGAGGACCCCTGGGAGAAGATCGGCGCCGAGCTGGTCAAGGAGGTCGCGAAGAAGACCGACGACGTCGCGGGTGACGGCACCACCACCGCCACCGTGCTGGCCCAGGCGCTCGTCCGCGAGGGTCTGCGCAACGTCGCCGCAGGCGCCAACCCGATGGCCCTGAAGAAGGGCATCGAGAAGGCCGTCGCCTCGGTCACCGAGTACCTCCTCTCGACCGCCAAGGACGTCGAGACCAAGGAGCAGATCGCCGCCACCGCGTCGATCTCCGCCGCCGACCCGGCCATCGGTGAGCTCATCGCCGAGGCGATGGACAAGGTCGGCAAGGAAGGCGTCATCACCGTCGAGGAGAGCAACACCTTCGGCCTCGAGCTCGAGCTCACCGAGGGCATGCGCTTCGACAAGGGCTACATCTCGCCCTACTTCGTCACCGACGCCGAGCGCATGGAGGCCGTCCTCGACGACCCGTACGTGCTCGTCGTCAACTCGAAGATCAGCTCGGTCAAGGACCTGCTCCCGCTGCTGGAGAAGGTCATGCAGTCGGGCAAGCCGCTGGCCATCATCGCCGAGGACGTCGAGGGCGAGGCCCTCGCGACCCTGGTCGTGAACAAGATCCGCGGCACCTTCAAGTCGCTGGCCGTCAAGGCCCCCGGCTTCGGCGACCGCCGCAAGGCCATGCTGACCGACATCGCCATCCTCACCGGTGGCCAGGTCATCAGCGAGGAGGTCGGCCTCAAGCTCGACACCGCCGACGTCTCCCTGCTGGGCCGCGCCCGCAAGGTCGTCGTCACCAAGGACGAGACGACGATCGTCGAGGGCGCCGGTGACAGCGACCAGATCGCCGGCCGGGTGAACCAGATCCGCGCCGAGATCGAGAAGTCGGACTCCGACTACGACCGCGAGAAGCTGCAGGAGCGCCTGGCCAAGCTGGCCGGTGGCGTCGCCGTCATCAAGGCCGGCGCCGCGACCGAGGTCGAGCTCAAGGAGCGCAAGCACCGCATCGAGGACGCGGTGCGCAACGCCAAGGCCGCCGTCGAGGAGGGCATCGTCGCCGGTGGTGGCGTCGCCCTCGCGCAGGCCACCGCCGTCGCCTTCGAGAAGCTCGACCTCGAGGGTGACGAGGCCACCGGTGCCAACATCGTGCGCGTCGCGCTCGAGGCGCCGCTGAAGCAGATCGCCGTCAACGCCGGCCTCGAGGGCGGCGTCGTGGCGGAGAAGGTGCGCAACTCCGAGGTGGGCCACGGCCTCAACGCCGCCACCGGCGAGTACGTGGACCTGGTCTCGGCCGGCATCATCGACCCGGCCAAGGTCACCCGCTCGGCGCTGCAGAACGCCGCCTCCATCGCGGCGCTCTTCCTCACCACCGAGGCCGTCATCGCCGACAAGCCGGAGAAGGCCGCCCCGGCCATGCCCGGTGGCGACGGCGGCATGGGCGGCATGGACTTCTGAGTCCCGCCCCCTCGTAACACCAGCAACGCCCGGCAGGGGCGGTCCCGCATCGCGCGGGGCCGCCCCTGTCGGCGTTCACGGGCGTCTCGACGGGCCGAACACACGCCGGATGCCCCCTCCCGACGGCGGAGAGGGCGCTGGCCGTGTGTTCGGCTCCCGAGTCCTGCTCACGCTCGCCGGCGCGCGACTGCGGGGGAGACGTCGTCCCCGGCGCGTCCCGGGCGGCGGGGTCCCCGCAGGTGCCGGCCCGAGGTGGGTCAGGCCGGCGGCGGCCCGGCGCCGGCGGGGTCCTCGATCGGCACGGGCCGGTCGCGCTCGCGCGGCGTGCCGTCGGGGAGGGTGTCGCGGCGGACGTGGCCCAGGGCGGCGCACCACCAGTCGGCCAGGGCCCGGTGGTCGCGGGCGTCGATGCAGAGGTCCTCGAAGCGGGCGGGTGCGTCGGCCACGTGCCCACCCCACCACGGGCACGCACAGGCCGAGGGCCCGTCACCGGCGGTGGTGACGGGCCCTCGGGGTGCGGCCGGTCGCCGGGGCCCGGGGAAGCCCCGGCGACCGGCCTGGCTCAGCGCGATCGCGTCATCGGGGCGACCGTGCTGCCGCCGGAGTCCGAGACCACGTTGAACAGGTTGCTGGCCGGCAGCACCGGGCCGTTGCGGAGGTCGACCGACCAGGTGCCGTCGGCCAGGACCGGCACGTTGAGCTGGATGACCGCACCGCTGCCCGTGACGTCGCCGATCCGGAGGTGCACCCGGTTGGCGGTGGTGTCCTGGACGGTGCCGGAGATCCGGTACTCGCGCCGGTCGGAGCGGTACTGGGCCCGGCTGATCGTCACCACGTCCGCCGGCTTGACGACCGCGTTGACACCCGTGGCCGTGGTGCTGCCCGTGCGCTGCTCACCGGCGACGGCGAACACCTGGACGGTGTAGTCGACCCCGTTGGTCAGGCCGGTCACCGCGCCCGAGGTGGCCGTGGCCGCGACCCGTGCGGTCACCGGGGTGCCCGCGGTGCCGTCGGCGGCCGCCGGCGGCGTGACCACGATCTCGTAGCCGGTGAGCGGGCTGGTGGCGTTGCCCGGCAGAGCCGCCGTCCACTCGGCGCTGACCGACTCGTGGCCGGCCAGCACCCGGGTGAGGGTGGGCGCCGTGGGGGCGACCGCGACCGGGTCGGTCGGGGTCTCGCCGCCACCCGTGCCGCCGCCACCCGTGCCGCCACCCGTACCGCCGCCGGTGTCGGGGTTGGTCGGGTCGTCGGCCGGCGTGACGGTGCCGTCGGCGTTCAGCGTGCCGAGCTCGACCACCGGGCTCCACAGGCCGTTGGTCGCCTCGAGGATCATCGGGTAGGCCTGGCCCTCGACGAGGCCGTGGACGGTCGCCGAGTTCTCCCCCTCGCTGGCGCCCTGGCGGACGGCGATCTCCTGGCCGGTGACGGTGTCGATGACGGCCACCCGGTACTCGGAGACCGGGTTGGCGTCCGCGGGCTGGGCCGGGGTCGTCCAGGAGAGCGTGACGTCCGTGCCGCTGCGCGTGGCCTCGACGGTGGTCGGCGGCACCGGTGCCTGGTTGGCGGGGCCGGAGGGGCACCCACCGAAGCCGGGGCCGTCCGTCTCGCCGAACTCGTAGAGCGAGTTGCCGAGGGCCAGCTCGCCCGAGTCCTGCATCCAGGAGGTCACCACGTGCTCGCCGTCGAGCACGCGCTCGGCGTCGGCGGCCGAGTACATGCCGAAGGTCACCGAGAAGGTGCCGTTCTCGGCGGTGCCGGTGACCTCGTACCCGGGCCCGCCGTTGGGCTCGGCGGGGTCGACGACGGGCGTCCAGCCGATGGCGCGCTCCCCGATGAGGGTCGGGGGCGTGCTGGGGTCGGGGCGGCGCATCTCCGGGTTGACCACCTCGACGACGAAGCGCGAGAGGTCGAACCGGGTGCCGAAGTCGTCGCCGTAGGTGCCGCTGATGGTCACCGACCCCTCGACGTCGCCCTCGGTCGCCGTGGCCGCGAAGTCGGTGTGCGTGACGCTGGTGATCTTCGCCGAGCTGACGTAGGCGCCGTCGGTGAAGGCGGTCTCGCTGAACCGCACCTCGACGAGGTCACCGCCCCGGATGTCGGGCGTCACGCCGGTCCAGCACGAGCCACCGGGGTGGTTGAACTCCAGGAAACCGGTCGCGTCGACGACGCCCTCGCCGATGCCGACCTGCTGCCCGTTGCGCGAGACGGTCACGGTCGCCGTCTCGCCGGCCTGGTCGGTGTAGCCCTCGAGGGCGACCATGTCGCGCTTGGGGAAGATCTCGATGTTGCCCGGTCCCAGGGGCGGGTTGCCGGCCTGGGCGGTGGCCGCGAAGGTCACCGCCGCGCCGGTGACCGCGACGGCGGCCAGGCCGCCGGCGATCAGCCGCTTGCGGGAACGGGTCGTTCGCGACGCGGGGGGAACGGCTCGGTGCGCACCCCCGCGACCGCCGTGCAGGGTCGGTCGTGTCCTGGTCATCGCCTACTCCGTGGTCGCCGCCGCGCCCTCCGTGGGCCCGGTTCGTGGTGGGCGACACGCTCGTCCGGAGCCGGTGCGGCAGGCAGCCGTGGCGAGGGGGAGCACGACCCCCCAATGCAAGGGGTGCGTCCCACCCGGCGGGCCGGGGTAGGCGGTTGCCCATGGCCGTGGTGATCGGGACCTCGGGGTGGCAGTACCGCGACTGGCGCGGCCGCTTCTATCCCCAGCGCCTGCCGCAGCGGCTGTGGCTGGAGCACCACGCGCGGCACTTCGCCACCGTCGAGAGCAACGCCGCCTTCTACCGGCTGCCCGCCCGGGACACCTTCGCCGCCTGGCGCGAGCGCACCCCGCCCGACTACCGCTGGGCGGTCAAGGCCAGCCGCTTCCTCACCCACGTCAAGCGGCTGCGCGAGCCCGAGGAGCCGGTGGCCCGGCTGGTGGAGCACGCCGCGGGCCTCGGCGACCGGCTCGACGTCGTCCTGCTGCAGCTGCCGCCGACGCTCAGGGCCGACGCCGGCCTGCTGCGGGACTGCCTCGCCTGCTTCCCACCGGGCATCCGGGTCGCCGTCGAGCCCCGGCACGAGACGTGGTGGACCGACGAGGTCCGGGCCCTGCTGGAGCGCTACGGCGCCGCGCTGTGCTGGGCCGACCGCGCCGAGCGGCCGGTGACGCCGCTGTGGCGGACGGCGGGCTGGGGCTACCTCCGCCTGCACACCGGCGCGGACGGCTGGGCCTACCCGCCGGCGGTGCTCGAGCAGTGGGCGCAGCGCCTGGCCGAGGCGTACGCCGACGACGAGGACGCGTTCGTCTACCTGAACAACGACCCGGGCGGCGCCGCCGTCGTCGACGCGGTCACCCTGGCCGGCGCGGTCCGCCGGGCCGGCCGCACGCCCACCCGGGTGCCGACCCCGGAGGAGGCGACCGGCGCGGCGTGGGTGGCTGCCTGATCAGCCGAGCACGTGCGGGTCCTCGCGGTGCCGCACGCCGAGCTGCTCGGCGGCGCGGCCCAGGATCTCCTGCACGGCGAGGGTGTCGGCCAGCGGCACGACCGCGGACTCCGTGCGCCCCTCCTGCAGGCAGCGGGTGACCTCGGCGAGCTCGTGGGAGTACCCGACGCCGGTCGCCGGGCGGGTGATCTCCTCGGGCTCGGCGCCCGTGCGGTGCAGCACGAGCGTGGCCGGGTGGTGGAAGCGGGGGAGGACGTCGATCCAGCCGCCGGTGCCGAACACCCGCGCCTGCCCCGGCGTCGGGTAGCGCAGCGAGGTGGTGAGCGTGGCCGAGCGGCCGTCCGCCCAGCCGAGCAGCAGCGCCGCCTCGGCGTCGGCGCCGGTGGGGTAGGTGGACCCGGCGGCGGTGACGGTGTCGGGGGTGCCCAGCACCATCTGGGCGAAGGAGACGACGTAGACGCCGAGGTCGAGCAGCGCGCCGCCGCCGAGCTCGAGGGCGAACAGCCGGTCGGCGGGGTCGTAGACGCGGTCGACGCCGAGGTCGGCCTGCACCGAGCGCACCTCGCCGATCGCGCCGTCGGCGATCAGCTCCCGCATGCGGACGACGGCCGGCTGGAAGCGCGTCCACATCGCCTCCATGACGAACACCCCGTTCGCCCGGGCGGCGTCCACCACCTCCTGCGCGCCGGCGGTCGTGGCGGTGAACGCCTTCTCCACCAGCAGCGCCTTGCCCGCCTCGATGGCGGCGAGCGCGACCGCGTGGTGCTGCGGGTGCGGGGTGGCGACGTAGAGGACGTCGACGTCGGGGTCGGCGAGCAGCTCCGCGTAGGAGCCGTACGCGCGCTCCAGCCCGTGCTGCTGCGCGAACGCCTGCGCGCGGTCGGCCGAGCGGGACGCCACGGCCACCGGCCGCGCACCCTCCACGTGCGCGAAGTCGCCCATCACGCTCTGCGCGATGCGCCCCGGCCCGACGATGCCCCAGCGGATCTGCTCGCTCACGGCGACGACGCTAGTCGCCGGGCAGACTGCACCCCGTGGCCGTGCTGATCGACAGTCCCGTCTGGCCGTGGCGGGGGCGCCGCTGGTCGCACCTGGTCAGCGACGTGTCGCACGACGAGCTGCACGCCTTCGTCGCCGCCGAGCTCGGCATCCCGCGCCGGGCGTTCCAGGGGGACCACTACGACGTCCCGGAGGACCTCTACGACATCGCGGTGGCCGCCGGCGCCGAGCCGGTCGGGGCGCGCGAGCTGCTCGCCCGGCTGACGGCCGCGGGCCTGCGGGTCAGGAAGCGCGACCGCGCAGCAGGGTGAGCTCGGCGGCGAGGTTGGCCCGCGCCCGCGGCTCCCACTCCCGCGTCGCCGGCAGCCGGTAGAGCGCCGGCAGTGCCAGCAGGGACTCCAGGACGGCGATCCGCCCGGCGGTGAACACCTCGTCGGGCAGGTGCCCGTACTCCTCGCGGACGGCCGAGGCGTAGGCGGCGTAGGCCTCCGGCGGCCCGGCGAGGACGGCGAGGTCGGCGTCGCAGAGGACGGCGCCGTCCGCGTCGCCGTCGGCCGCGTCGTGGCGGGCGGTCAGCAGGACCAGCCGGACCACCTCGTCCACCCGCGCCGGCGGCACCAGGCCGGACAGGCCCGCCCGCGCCCGGTCGGCGCTGGCCTGCTCGTTGTCGCCGCGGGTGGGGTCGTAGACGACGTCGTGGTACCAGGCGGCCAGCGCGACGGCGGCCGGGTCGTCCGCGGCCGGGCTCAGCGCGCCGACCAGCCCGAGGACGGCGGCCAGGTGGTGCAGGTCGTGGTAGCGGCGGTGCGGCTCGCTCCAGGCGGCGACGACGGCGGCCCACTCGTCGCGCGCGGCGGGGGAGTCGCCGGTCAGGGCCGCGAAGTCCCCGTAAGCGATCACGCGACCCCGCAGCGGCGCACGGTGAGCAGCGCCAGCGCGCGGGCCACGGCGGTCACGTCGGCCACCGGCACCCGCTCGGCCGGGCCGTGCGCGAGGTGCAGGTCGCCCGGGCCCAGGTGCAGCGCGGGGACGCCCGCGGCCGCGTACAGCCGCAGGTCGGTGCCGGCCGCGACCGCACGTTCCGGCGGCGCCGCCCCGCCCGCGTCGACGACGGCGCCCCGGACCTGCCCGAGCAGCTCGTGCCCCGGCGGCAGCTGCCCGCTGGCGAACGCGCCGCCGGTCCACGTGACCCGCACCGGGTGCGCGGCCAGCCACGGGTGCCCGGCGCCGAACGCCGCCACCCGCTCCTCGAAGGCCGCGCGGGCCGCCTCGACCGGCTCGCCGAGCCGCACGCCGTAGCGGCCCTCGGCGACCAGCCGGTCGGGCACGCTGGAGGCCCAGTCGCCGGCGCGCACCGTGCCGATGGACAGCCCGAACGGGAACCGCTCGCCGGCGA
Source organism: Geodermatophilus sp. SYSU D00525 (assembly GCF_054050475.1). Lineage (NCBI taxonomy): Bacteria > Bacillati > Actinomycetota > Actinomycetes > Geodermatophilales > Geodermatophilaceae > Geodermatophilus > Geodermatophilus sp. SYSU D00525. The sequence continues at coordinate 6,660 of NZ_JBJGZK010000025.1, read as the reverse complement.
AGCGGGGGTCGGCGTCATGCTGCCGCCCCGCCTCGAAGGCACGCAGGTCGGCGTGCACCTCGGCGAACAGCTCCACCGCGCTGACGCCGCGGTCGCGCGTCGCCGCGTGGGCGGCGTGGCCGGTCACCTCCAGCCGGAAGGTCAGCGCGCCGGCCGCGGCGGTGACGACGGCGCCGTCGGTGGGCTCGGGGATGACGCAGGCGTCGCCGCGGTGCCCGCGGGCGAGGGTGGCCCACGCGCCCAGGCCGCCGTCCTCCTCGCCGACGACGCTGTGCAGCGCCACCGGCCGGCGCAGCCGCACGCCCGCGGCCCGGATCGCGGCCAGCGCGGCGAGCGCCGAGACCAGGCCACCCTTCATGTCGCAGGCGCCGCGGCCGTGCACCCCGCCGCCGTCGACCCGCGGGGTGAAGGGGTCGCCGGCCCACAGCGCGCGGTCGCCGGTCGGGACGACGTCGGTGTGCCCGCACAGCACCAGCGCCGGCTCGCCGTCCTCGGCGCCGGGCAGCGTGCCGACGACGCCCCACGCCTCGTCGCGCTCGACCTCCTGGCCGGGCGCGTCCGGCGCGGTGGCGGCCGCCGCGAGGTCGATCGCCCAGCGGTCGACGTCGCAGCCCAGCGCGTCGAGCTCGCCGGCGACGAGGGCCTGCGCCTCGCTCTCGGCCGCGGTGCCGCCGACCGAGGGGACGGCGACCAGCCGGCAGAGCAGGTCGACCGCGGCGGCCTCGTCGACGGCGTCCAGGACGGCGGCCTCGGCACGGCTCAGGTCGGACACGGCTCGGCAGTCTGGCACGCACAGGCGCGGCGGTTACCGTCGCCGCCGTGACGCAGCCCCTCCCGCCGCCCGGCTGGTACCCCGACCCCGCCGGCAGCGGCGGTTCCCGCTGGTGGGACGGCCGGACCTGGACCGGGCACGTCCAGCAGCCGGCCCCGCAGCCCGTGCCGCAGCCCACCCCCGCACCGGCCCACCAGCAGCCCCAGCAGCAGGCCCAGCCGGTCCAGCAGCCGTACGGCGGCCAGCAGCATCACGGGGGCCATCAGCAGTACGGGGGCCAGCAGCAGTACGGCGCCCAGCCCCGCCGCTCGGTGCTGCACGACCAACCGGTGCTGCTGGTCAACCAGAAGACCAAGCTGGTCGAGCTCACCAACGAGTACGCCGTCCTCGCCGGCGACGGCACGCAGATCGGGGCCGTCGTCGAGGTCGGGCAGTCGGCGGCCAAGAAGGTCGTCCGGTTCATGAGCAGCCTCGACCAGTACCTCACCCACCGCCTCGAGGTGCGCGACGCCCACGGGCCGGTCCTGGTGCTCACCCGTCCGGCGAAGCTGGTCAAGTCGCGGGTCGTCGTCGAGACGCCCGAGGGCGCGCCGGTGGGGGAGGTCGTCCAGGCCAACGTGTTCGGCCGGATCCGCTTCGACCTGGTGGTGGGCGGTCAGCCGGCCGGCGCGATCCAGGCCGAGAACTGGCGGGCCTGGGACTTCTCCGTCACCGACCACCTGGGCACCGAGGTCGCCCGCATCACCAAGACGTGGGAGGGCCTGGCCCGCACGCTGTTCACCACCGCCGACCACTACGTCGTGCGGGTGCACGCCCGGCTGCCCGAGCCGCTGGCGAGCCTGGTGCTGGCCTCGGCGCTGACCGTCGACACGGCGCTCAAGCAGGACTCCCGCGGATTCGGCTGACCCGCGCGTGTCACGGCCGGGAGCGGGGTACCGTCGGTGGGGTCCGGACCGGGCGATCTGTGTCCCCGGGTGCCAATTGGATACCGCCTTCGCGGACCACCGCCCCGGCCTCGGCCGGGGGTCTGGAGCCGCGTCGTGCTTCTCGCCGCGAGGCGACCAGAGCCCGGTCCGGACCCTCCTCAGCTCCCCAGCACCCAGCCGCCGGGCCCGGCCAGGGCCGCCGCCTCCGCGGGCCCCCAGGAGCCCGGCTCGTAGGGGTGCACCTCCGGCCCGTCCCCGAGCACCGGCGCGACCGCCCGCCACGCCCGCTCCAGCCCGCCGCTGGTGGTGAACAGCGACCGGTCGCCGACCAGGACGTCGTAGAGCAGCGTGGCGTAGGGCGGCAGCGGCTCGCCCTCGGGCACCGCGCCCAGGTCCAGCGACGCCTCCGCCACCGACAGCTCCAGCTCCGGCCCCGGGCGCTTGGCCACCAGCCCGAGGTCCAGCGCGCCGGCGCCCGACAGCGACAGCGACACGGTGTTCCCGCCGCCGGGCACCGCGCCGACCGGGCCGTCGGGCCGGCGCAGCACCAGCGTCACCTGCTGCCGGCTCTCGGCCATCCGCTTGCCGGTGCGCAGCAGGAACGGCACGCCGCGCCAGCGGTCGGTGTCGACCCACAGCCGCGCCGCGACGAAGGTGTCGGTGCCGCTGTCGTCGGCGACGTCGTCGAGGTCCCGGTAGCCGGTGAACTGCCCCAGGACGACGTCCTCGCGGGCCAGCGGCCGGAACGCCGCCAGCACCGCCTCGCGGGCCTCCTGCAGGTCGCCCGGCGCCAGGGACACCGGCGGCTCCATCGCCACCTCGGCGGCCACCTGGAACAGGTGGGTGACCAGCATGTCGAGGGTGGCGCCGGTGGCGTCGTAGAACTCCGCGCGGTCGGCGACGTCGAGGGTCTCGGGGACGTCGACCTGCACCTGCGCCACGTGCTCGCGGCTCCACACCGAGGAGAACAGCCCGTTGGCGAAGCGCAGCACGTGCAGGTCCTGGGTGGCCTCCTTGCCCAGGAAGTGGTCGATGCGGAAGACCTGCTCCTCGTCGAGCACCGCGTGCACCAGCTCGTCGAGCTCGCGGAACCCGTCGGGGGAGGTGCCGTAGGGCTTCTCGTAGACGACGCGGGCGCCGTCGGCCAGGCCGTGGGCGTCCAGGGCCCGGGTGATGCCGCCGAACGCCTCGGGAGGGACGGCGAGGTAGTGCACGAGCTGGGCGTCGTCGCCGAGCTCCTCACGGGCGCGGGCCACGGCGTCGGGCAGCTGCCCGGGGTCCTCCGGGGCGAAGCCGCCGCCGGCGAAGCGCAGCCGCTCGGGCAGCCCCTCGGCGGGCTCCCCGTCGCCGTGCTCGGCCAGGGCGTCCCGGACCAGGTCGCGGAACTCGTCGTCGGAGCGCTCGCCGCGCCCGCTGCCGACGATCCGCCAGTCCGGCGGGAGCAGCCCGCGGCGCTGCAGGACGTCGAAGGCCGGCAGGACCATGCGCGCGGCCAGGTCGCCGGTGGCGCCGAACAGGACGAAGACGGTCGGGCGGAGGTCGGCCATGCGCCCAGCCTCGCCGCCCCGCCCCTCAGGCGCGCGCCGGGTGCGTCTGAGGGGGCCTCAGACGCCGGGAGCAGGTGAGGACTGCCCGGTCGCCCGATGCCCGCGCCGTCGCCTCAGCACGACCGTGGTCGCCGTACCCACCGGACGACGACACCGAGGAGACCGTCGTGAACACCTATCCCAACCCCGGACTCGAGGCCGAGCTCGCCTACCGGCGTGAGGTGCTGCAGGAGCTCGGCCGGGGCACCCGCACCCGCCGCGCCCCCTGGCGGTCCCGGCGGTCCCGCTGACGGCGCTGGTGGCCGTCCCGTCGGTGGCCCGTGCCACGATCGCCGACGTGGCGCGGTGGGACGAGCGACCCCTGGTGGGGCGGGCGACGGAGCTCGCCACGCTCCTGGCCGCCGTCGACCGGGCGGTCGCCGGCCGCGGCGCGGCCGTGCTGGTCGCCGGCGACGCCGGTGTCGGCAAGTCCCGCCTGCTCGACGAGCTGGCGGGCCGCGCGGCCGCCCGCGGCCTGCGGGTGCTGACCGGCCACTGCGTCGACCTCGGCGAGGTCGGCCTGCCCTACCTGCCCTTCGTCGACCTGCTGCGCCCCGTCGCCGACGAGCTCGGCGACGGGGCCGCCGCGCTGTTCGCCGCCCGGTCGGCCGCCGCGCGCGAGCCCGAGGCGGCCGACCTGGGCAGCCCGGTCCGCGCGCTGCGCCCACCGGTCGACGACGGCCGGCTGCAGCTGTTCGAGGCGGTCGCCACCGCGCTGTCCGGGCTCGCCGCCGACACCCCGCTGCTGGTGGTGCTCGAGGACCTGCACTGGGCCGACCGCTCCAGCCGCGACCTGGTCCGCTACCTGCTGGCCCGGCTGGCCGGCGAGCCGGTCGCCGTCGTCGCCTCCTACCGCTCCGACGACCTGCACCGCCGCCACCCGCTGCGGCCGCTGCTCGCCGAGCTGGTCCGGCTGCCCGGCGTCGAGCGGCTGGACCTCGGTCCGCTGCCCGACGCCGACGTCCAGCAGCTCGTGCGAGGGTTGGCCGCGGGCGTGCCCGACCGCACCGTCGACGACGTCGTGGCCCGCGCGGAGGGCAACGCGTTCTACGCCGAGGAGCTGCTGGCCGCGGGACTCGCGGGGGAGTCGCTGCCGCTGCTGCTCACCGACGTGCTGCTGGCCCGGGTGGAGCAGCTGACCCCGGCCGGGCAGCAGGTGCTGCGGGTGGCCGCGGTCGCCGGGCGGCGGGTGCGGCACGAGCTCGTGGCGGCGGTGGGCGGGCTGGCGCCTGCCGACCTGGAGGCGGCGCTGGGCGAGGCGGTGCACTCGCACCTGCTCGTCGTCGACCCCGACGGCGCCTACCGGTTCCGCCACGCCCTGGTGCGCGAGGCGGTGCTGGCCGACCTGCTGCCCGGCGAGCGGGTCCGGCTGCACGCCGCCGTCGCCGCCCACCTGGCCGGCGTCCCGGGCGCGGGCACCGCCGCGGAGCGGGCGCACCACCTGCGGGAGAGCAACGACCTGGCCGGTGCCCTGTCGGCGTCGCTGGAGGCCGCGGACGAGGCGCGGCGGGTGGCCGCCCCGGCCGAGCAGCTGCAGCACCTGGAGGCGGTGCTCGCGCTGTGGCCGGCGGTGCCCGACGCGGCCGCGCGGGCCGGGCGCTCGCAGGCCGAGCTGCTGCTGGACACCGCGGCCGCCGCCCGCCGCGGCGGGGAGCTGCACCGGGCGGTGGCGCTGCTGCGCTCGGCGCAGGAGCTGCTCGGCCCGGACGGCGACCGGGAGCTGCGCGCGCGGCTGCACTCGACCCTGGCGCAGGCGCTGGGCCGCATCGAGGACCAGGCCGCCGCGCTGCGGGAGAGCACGGCGGCGATGGAGCTGGTGCCGGCCGTGCCGCCGTCGCCGGTGCGCACCTGGGCCGCGGCCACGCACGCCCGCGTCTGCTACGACGTGGGCCGCCGAGCCGAGGGCGACGCCGCCGCCGAGGAGGCGCTGGCCGCGGCCGACGCGCTGGGGCTGGACGGCGCGTGGGCCGACGTCGCGGTGTCGCTGGCCCGCTCGCGTGGCGGGGAGGAGCTGCCCGCGCGGCTGGAGGAGGTGCTGGCCCGCGCCCGCCGGTCGGGGGACCCCGACGTCGAGATGCGGGTGCTGTTCAACCTGGCGATCGTCGCCTACGAGGCCGGGTGCTCGGGCGAGACGCTGCGCTGGAGCGACACGGCGCTGGCACGCGCCGCCGAGCTCGGCGTCGAGTGGTCGTTCTACGCCGCGGAGCTGCGCCACCTCGGCGTCGTCTCGCGGTACGTCGTCGGTGACTGGGACGGCAGCCTGGCGCTGGCCGACCGGCTGGCCCGGGTGCCCGAGATGGCCGCGCACGTGCGCGCGGCCGGGCTGCTCGTGCAGGTCGGCCGCGGCGACCCGGCCGCCGCGGAGCGGATCGCCTGGGCGCGCGGCCTGGTCGGCCGGCTCGACGCGCACGTGCTGCTGCTCCTGGCCACCGCCGGCGCGGAGATCGACGTGGCCGCGTGGGCCGGCGATCCCGCCACCGCGCTGGCCACCGCGCGGTCGGCCACGGAGACGCTGACCGGGCTGTGGGGCGACGACCGGCTGGCCGTCGTCCGGCTCGCCGCGACCGCGCTGGCGCCGGTCGGCGACGCGGCGGCCACGGCCCGGCTCACCGGGGACGCCGCCGCGGAGCGGGAGTGGACGGCGGCGGGGGAGTCGCTGGTGGAGATCGCCCGCTCGGCGGTCGAGGCGCACGCCCGGCTGATCGGCCCGCACGGCGTCGAGGCGGCGGCGTGGACCGCCCGGGTGGAGGCCGAGGCCGCGCGGCTGGCCGGGCGCCCGGCGCCGGAGCTGTGGGCGGCCGCCGTCGAGGCGTTCGGCTACGGGCACGTGTACGAGCAGGCCCGCAGCCGGTGGCGGCTGGCCGAGGCGCTGGTCGCTGCCGGCGACCGCGAGGCCGCACTGGAGCCACTGTCCGCCGCCGCCCGGACCGCGCGCGAGCTGGGCGCCGCGCCGCTGCTGGCCGCGGTCACCGCGCTGGCCCGCCGGGCGCGGCTGGAGCTGCCCGGCGCCGGGCGGGTGGTGGAGACGGCGGCGGTGTTCACCCCGCGCGAGACCGAGGTGCTGGCCCTGCTCGCCCGCGGCCGCACCAACCGGCAGATCGGCAGCGAGCTCTACATCAGCGAGAAGACCGCCAGCGTGCACGTCAGCAACATCCTGGCCAAGCTCGGCGCCGGCTCCCGCACCGAGGCCGTCGCCCGTGCCGCCGCCGAGGGCCTGCTGCCCACGGGCTGACGCCGTCCCCGCCCGTCCTGACGATCACGGCGCCGTGACCACCGACCGACGGCGTGTCGTGGGGGGGGGGGGGGGGGCCGGGGGGGGGGCGCCACCCTTCCTCGTGCCGCGGGGGTCGCGGCGGGCGCGCAGGGCCTCCCCCCG
>NZ_JBJGZK010000024.1:0-68646 GCF_054050475.1 Geodermatophilus sp. SYSU D00525 | reverse complement strand
GCCGCCCGCCGCCGGCGCCCCGCCCCCCCCCCCCCGCCCGCCCCCCCCCCCCCCCCCCCCCCCCCCCCCCGCCGCCCCCCCCCCCCCCCCCGGTGCCGGCCGGCAGCGGCTCGGCGTCGGCGAGCGCGTCGACGTCGTGCTCGTCCGGGCCGCCGGGGTCGACGGTGACCTGGAACGGCCGCCCGGCCTTCCCGCCCTTGACGCCCCAGCAGGACAGGATCGAGCGGTCGGCGATCGACATGAAGTGCGCGTCGCGCAGCACCCGTATGTGCTTCTCGTAGCCGCAGCCGCCGCGGTAGCGGCCCGGCCCGCCGGAGTCCAGGGCCAGGCCCAGCCGCTCGACGCGCAGCGGGAAGCGGGACTCGGTGAACTCGGTGGGCAGGTTCCGCGAGTCCGGGACGACGTGGATGGTGTCCTCGCCGTCGGCGTAGTACCGCCCGCCCGAGCCGCCGCCGAGCACCTCGCGCATGAGGTAGGGGTTGCCGTCGAGGTCGGTGCCGTAGACGCCGGTGTAGCGGATCGTCTCCTGGTCGGCGGGCATCCGGCCGCCGGTGGCCTTGGCCAGCACGCCGGCCAGCACGCCGAGCAGCCGCAGGATGACGAACGTGCGGGCGTTGGTGGGCGCCGGGAAGACCGGCGTGAGCAGCGTGCCCTTCTCCGGGAAGCGCATCTCGATGAGCGGGACGACGCCCTCGTTGACGTCGAGCTCGGCCATCCGCTCGGGCGTCTCGGCCAGGTTGCGCAGGATCGGCGCCAGCCACTTCTTGAGGAAGTTGCCGTCGGCGTAGTCGCCGCAGTGGTTGATCGGGCCCTTCGCCTGCGGGCCGGTGCCGGTGAAGTCGATGACCAGCGGGGTCTCCCTCGAGGAGTCCATGGTCAGCGTGATCCGCTGGCGGTGGAGCTGGGGCTCCTCGACGCCGTCGTGCTCGGCGTAGTCCTCCCAGACGTAGGTGCCGTCGGGGATCTGCGACAGGATCTCCCGCCGGTAGACCTCGGTGGAGTTGGCCAGGATCGCGTCGAAGCACGCCTCGACGGCGGGCACGCCGTACCGGTCGAACAGCTCGCCCAGGCGCCGGGCGCCGGCCAGGCACGCGGAGCACTCGGCGTCGAGGTCGGCGGCCAGCGAGTCGGGCATCCGGGAGTTGCGGGTCATGATCTTCAGCGCCGACTCGTTGGGCACGCCGCGGTCCCACAGCTTGATCGGGGGGACCATCAGGCCCTCCTCGTACACGCTGGTGGCCGCGCTCGGCATGGACCCGGGCACCGCGCCGCCGATGTCGTCGTGGTGGCCGAACGCCTGGATGAAGGCCACGACCTCCGGCTCGCCGGTCTCCGGGGAGGCGGCGAACACGGGCACCGTCACGCACAGGTCGGGCAGGTGGCCGATCCCGCCCTCGGACAGGTAGACGTCGTTGTGGAAGAAGACGTCGCCCACGTTCATGGTCTCGATCGGGTAGTCGCGCACCACCGGGTGCACGAGCGCCGAGTACGAGCGGCCGGTGAGCTTGCGCAGCTGCCGGTCGTGGATGCCGGCACGGAAGTCGTGCGCGTCGCGGATCATCGGCGACCGGGAGGTGCGCCCGATGGAGGTCTCGACCTCCTTCTCGATCGCGGCCAGCGTGCCGGCGACGATCTCGACGAGGACCGGGTCCGCCTCGACCTTGCCGTTCGTCAGGGTCATCAGGACTCCTTGGTGAGCAGCAGGTTGCCGTGGGCGTCGACCGTGGCGGCGAAGCCGGGGTGCACCGGGACGGTGGAGCCGAACTCCTCGATGACCGCCGGACCGCTGACCACGTCACCGGCGCCCAGCCGGGTGCGGTCGTAGGTCGGGGTGTCCACCCAGTCGTCGAAGAAGACCCGGCGGGAGCCCGTGACGGCCCGGTCCGTCCCGCCGTCCCGCTCGGGCAGCCGCACGACGTCCGGGCGGCGGATCGGCCCGATGCCGCTGACCCGCAGGTTGACCCACTCGACGGCCTGGCGCGGGTCGTCGGCGAAGTCGTAGCCGTAGAGCCGGCGGTGCGCGGCGTGGAAGGCCTGCGCGACGTCCTCCGCGGCGGCGCGGTCGAGCCCGCCGTCGGCCACCGGGACGCGCACCTCGAACGCCTGGCCCACGTAGCGCAGGTCGGCGGTCCGCTGCATCCGCTGCTGGTCGCGCCCGAAGCCCTCGCCGTCGAGGGCGGTCTGCGCCTGCGCCTCGAGGTCGCCGAACACCGACTGCACGCGCCCCAGGTCGAGGTCGAGGTGCCGGGAGACGACGGTCTGCACGTAGTCGTTGCGGACGTCGACGGTGAGCAGCCCGAACGCGCTGACGTTGCCCGGGTTCGGCGGCACCAGCGTGCGGGGCAGGGTGAGGATGTCCATCAGCCGGCAGGCCAGCAGCGAGCCCGAGCCGCCGAACGTGGTGAGCGTGAAGTCGCGGACGTCGAGGCCCCGGGCGACCGTCACCTGGCGCAGCGCGTTGGCCTGGTTCCAGGCGGAGATCTCCAGGATGCCGGTCGCGGTGCGCTCGAGGTCCATGTCGAGCTTCGCCCCGAGCTGCTGGAGGCCCTCGCGCGCGGCGTCGACCGACAGCGGGATCTCGCCGCCGAGCAGGTGCGGGGGGATCCGGCCGAGGACGACGTGGGCGTCGGTCACCGTCGGCTGGTCGCCGCCGTCGGGATAGCACATCGGGCCGGGGTCGGCGCCGGCCGACCTCGGGCCGACCTTGAGCGTGCCCTCGGGCGACAACCAGGCGATCGAGCCGCCGCCGGCGCCCACGGTGACGACGTCGATCATCGGGATCTTCGACGGGTAGTCGCCGACCGAGCCCTCGGTGGTCAGCGCGGGCTCGCCGTCGATGACCACCGTGACGTCGGTGGAGGTGCCGCCGCCGTCGCAGGTGAGCACGCGGTCGAAGCCCGCCGTCCCGGCGATCAGCGCGGCGCCCAGGGCGCCGGCCGCAGGGCCGGAGAGCATCGTGGTGATCGGCTGGTGCACGACCTCGCCGGCCGACAGCACGCCGCCGTTGCTCTTCATGACGTAGAAGGGCACGCCCGGCGCGATCTCGTCGAGGCGGGTGCGGATGTTGGTGACGTAGGCGCCGACCTTCGGCTTCACGGCGGCGTCGACGAGCGTGGTCACCGAGCGCTCGTACTCGCGGTACTCGCGCAGCACCTGCGAGCTGATCGACACGACGGCGTCCGGGTGCTCCTCGCGCAGCACCTCGAGCATGGCCCGTTCGTGCGCGTCGTCGGCGTAGGAGTGCAGGAAGCAGACGCCGATCGTGGTGATGCCGGCGTCGCGGAAGAAGCGGGCGGCGGCGACGGCGTCGTCGCGGTCGAAGGGCCGGACCTCGGTGCCGGTGTGGTCCAGCCGCCCGCGCACGGTGCGCACCAGGTCGGCCGGGACGATCCGCGGCGGCTTGACCCAGAAGTAGCTGTTGCCGTAGCCGTCGGGCACCGACTGGCGGGCGATCTCGAGCACCGACTCGTAGCCCTCGGTGGTGACGAACCCGATCCGGTCGAGCTTGCCCTCGAGCAGCTGGTTGGTGGCGACCGTCGTCCCGTGGCTGACCGCGGTGACCGCGGAGCCGTCGAGGTCCAGGAGGCCGAGCACCTTGCGGACGCCGGCGAGGAAGCCCTCGGCGGGGTCGGCCGGGGTGGACGGCGTCTTGGTCGTCGTCGTCCGTCCGGTCTCCTCGTCGACGGCGACGACGTCGGTGAACGTGCCCCCGGTGTCGATCCCGATCCGGACCCGGCGCGCCGCTGCCATGGGCCGATACCTTAGCGCTGAGGGATCTGGGCGGGAAGGGACGCGCCTCGAGTCGCACCCGAGCCGCCCGCAAGCCGCGGTGGCGACGGTCGGGGCGTGACCCGACCCCTCCTGCGCGCCGCGACCCTGTCCGCCGGGCTCGTCCTGCTGTCCGCCTGCGGGACCGGCTGGCCCGACGACGCGGGGGGACCGGTGCCGCCGGGGCCCTACACGGGCGTGACCGACGGCGCGCTGTTCCACGACGCCGTGGACGGGGAGTTCGAGGCCGACCACGTCGCCGGCGACGACGCCGCCGTCTGGGTGCTCGGCGACCGCCCGTTCGACGTCGAGCGCGACCCGCTGCCCCGGCCGGCCGACGTGCTGCTCGCGTACCCGGTCACGGCCGGCGGACCGGGGGAGCCGGTGGCCTTCCCCCGAGGGCGGGGACTGGCCGCGGACGACGAACCCCCTCACCGCCGGCCTGGCGCTGGCGCCCGACGGCGACGCGCTGCTGCTGGCCCAGCTCGCCGACGACAGCGGCACCGACGCGGGCGTGCCCGAGCTGGTGCTGCTGCGCTTCGACCCGGGGAGCGGCGAGGTCACCCGGCTCCCGCTGGCCTGGGAGTGGCCCTTCCAGGACTCCGCGCTGGTGTCGTGGACCGAGGTGGAGTGCGACGCCGAGGGGGCCTGCGTCGCGCGGTTCAGCGAGGGCGAGGGGCAGGAGGCCGACGCCGTCCTGGACGCCGACACCGGCGCCGTGCTGGCCGAGGACCCGCCCGGGGAGGACCTGCGGGGGCACCCGACGCCGGTCGCGGACCTGCGGGTGCTGTCCGGCGTCGCGACCCAGGCGGCGCCGCCGGGCGACTCACCGGGCCACGACTGGCGGATCCCGTGGGTCCGGTTCACCACGGGCGCGGGGGAGTCGGTCGGCCCGCGGGTGCCGCTGTCGACGGTCAGCGCGGAGGTCGTCGACCGGCAGGTGCGCCCCGACGGCACGCTGCTGCTCGCCGTCCGGGAGGAGCGCAGCGACACCACGCGGCTGCTCGCGCTCGCGCCGGGCGATCCCGAGCCGACGGTGCTGGCCGAGACCGGGTGGGCACCGGACCGGGACGCGCTGGCCGTCGACGAGGCGGCCGGCCGGGCGCACCTGCTCGGGTCCTCCGACGTCCTGGTGCCGGTGCTGGTGACCGTCGACCTGGCCGCGGGGGAGGCGACCGACTCGGGGCCGCTCTGTCCCGGGGAGGCCGGCCTCGACCACCTGCGGCTCACCGCGGCCGGCGCCGTCGCCGTCGGGTGGTGCGGGGAGCGGGGCGAGGGCCTGTGGGTGCTCCGGTGAGGCAGCGATACCGGACGGTCCGGGGCCGCCGAGATCGACGGCTGTCGTCCCGGCGTGCTGTGATCGCCTGCGCGGGGCACGCGGTCCCGCCCGCACGGGGAGGGAGGGGACCCGGAGTGCACGGCAGCTGCGGGGACGGCTCCCCCGGGGTCCGGTAGCGCCCGGGTGGACGGCCGGCTGGCACACGAGTTCGTGGAGGGCACCGACGCCCTCGTCTGCGTCGTGGACGCCGACGGGCGCGTCCTGCTGGCCAACCCGGCGCTGCAGCGGTTCACCGGGCGCCCGGCCGACGGCCTGGTCGGCACCCTCTTCTGGGACGTCTGGGTGGTCCCCGAGCACCGCGAGCTCGCGCGGGACGCGGTGGAGCGGGCGATCGCCACCGGCCGCGCCCACCCGCAGGAGGGCGCCTGGCTGACCGCCGACGGGTCCCGGCGCCTGATCTCGATGCAGAACAACGTGCTCACCGGCGCCGACGGCCGCCCCTACGCGGTCGCGTGCGTGGGGATCGACGTGACCGACCAGCGGCGGCGGGAGGCGGTGCTGTCGGAGCGGGCGCGCACCGACCGGCTCACCGGGATCCTCAACCGGGGCGCGCTCTTCGAGGAGCTGGCCCACTGCCTGGACCCGGCGGCCGGCCGCGACTGCGGTGTCCTGTTCTGCGACCTCGACGGGTTCAAGGTGGTCAACGACGTGCACGGGCACGCCGTCGGCGACGCGGTGCTGGTCGAGGTCGCCGCCCGGTTCCGCGCGGAGGCGGGGTCCGACGGGGTCGTCGGCCGGTTCGGCGGGGACGAGTTCGTGGTCCTGTGCCCCGGCCGCGACGAGGCCGAGCTCGCCGACCTCGCCGCCGCCGTGCGCGAGCGGGTCGGCGCGCCGGTGCCCACGGCGGCCGGCCCGGTGGTGGTCGGCGTCAGCGTCGGCGGTGCCGTGGGGCGGCCCGGGGCCGCGCCGGACGAGGTGATCGCCCGGGCCGACCGCGCGATGTACGGCGCCAAGACCCGCCAGCGCCGCCGCTGGGAGCGCTAACGGCGCGGCCGGCCGATCCCGGTGGCGTAGAGGACGGCGAGGACCGCGCCGGACGGGGCGAACCAGATGAACCACGGGTAGGCCGCGTCGCCGCTGCCGAGGGAGACCAGCAGCCAGACGACGACGTTGACCGCGACCGCGGCGGCCCACACGGTGGTGAGCACGCGCATCGCCGTCCCGCCGTCGGTGTCGGAGAAGACCCGGTGCCGCGGCGCCGGGGGCGGCGGGGGTGGCGGCTCGGGCAGGTCGCGGGTGACCCGCTCCAGCTCGCCGCGGGTGCGGGCTGCCCAGGCCGCCGTCACCCGTTCGTCGAACTCGTGCAGGTCGAGCTGGCCGGCGCCGACCGCCCGGTGCAGCCGGTCCTGCACCGCCCTCCGCTCGACGTCGGAGACCCGCAGTTCCTCGGCCCGCACCGGCTCGCCCATGCGCCTGATCGTGGCACCGCCGGACCCCCGTCGGGGTCCGTCGAGCGGTGGACGGTTCAGTCCGCGACGGCGCGCAGCAGGCGGGCCAGCTCGGCGCGCTCGGCGGTGGACAACCGGGCGAACAACTCGCGGGTGTCGGCGCGGCGGGCGGCGTCCACCTCGGCCTGCACCCGGCGTCCCTCGGCGGTCCCCCGCAGCAGCACGGCCCGGCGGTCGGTCGGGTCCGGGGTGCGCTCCAGCAGGCCGCGCTCCTGCAGCGCGTCGGCCACCTCGGTCGCCGAGCGGGGCGCGATGTGCAGCGCCTCGGCCAGGTCGGACAGCCGCACGCCCTCCTGCAGGACCACCACGCGCAGGGCGCGGACCTGGTGGGGCGACAGCGCCCACGGCGCCAGGACGTCCCGCCAGCGCCGGCGCTGGGTGCGGGCGGCGCGCATCACCAGCTCGCCGAGCTCGGCGCCCTCGTCGTCCACGGGGGAATGCTACCGGCAGTGGTGTGGTTACCAGAACGTGAGGTAGCCTCAGCAACCACGGAGGTGGTCGCCATCGACGAGATGGGGAGTGGTCGAGGGAGGGGCGGGCCCGGGCGGGCCGTCGACCCCGCGGACCGGGCGCAGCTGGAGCGCGCGCCGGTCTCCCTGCGCCGGGTCGCGGCGCTGTTCCGCCCGTACCGCTGGCAGGTCGGGACCGTGGTGGCGCTCATCGTCGCCTCCTCGGTCGTCGCGCTGGCGACGCCGTTCCTCGTCCGGCTGGTCATCGACGAGGCCCTGCCCCGGCAGGACGTGCCGCTGCTGGTCTGGGCGGTCGCCGGCATGGTCGCCGTCACCGGCGTGACCGCCGTCCTCGGCGTGGTGCAGACCTGGCAGTCGACGACGGTCGGCCAGCGGGTCATGCACGGCCTGCGGACGGCGGTGTTCGCGCACCTGCAGCGCCAGTCGCTGGGCTTCTTCACCCGGACCCGCGGCGGCGAGGTCCAGTCGCGGCTCACCCACGACATCGGCGGCATGCAGTCGGTGGTCACCTCGACGGCGACCTCGCTGGCGTCCAACGCGACGACCGTTGTCGGCACGGTGGCCGCCATGGTGGCGCTGTCCTGGCGGCTGTCGCTGCTCTCCCTGGTCGTCCTGCCGCCGGCGATCGCGCTGACCCGCAAGGTGGCGCGGATGCGCCGCGCGGTCACCGCCCAGCGGCAGCGGCACCTCGCCGACCTGCACGGCCAGGTGGAGGAGGGGCTGTCGGTGAGCGGCGTGCTGCTGGGCAAGACCCTCGGCGCCGGCCCGGCCGCCTCGCGCCGGTTCGCCGCGACGTCGGAGGACCTGGTCGGCCTCGAGGTGCGCTCGCAGCTGGCCGGGCGGTGGCGGATGGCCTCGATGAGCGTCGTGTTCGCCGGCATCCCCGCGCTGATCTACCTGTTCGCCGGGCTGCCGGCGACCTCGGGCGGCATGACCATCGGCACGCTCGTCGCCTTCACCGCGCTGCAGGGGACGCTGTTCCGCCCGCTGATGGGCCTGCTCGACGTCGGCGTCTCGGTCACCAGCTCGATGGCGCTGTTCAGCCGGGTCTTCGAGTACCTGGACCTGCCGGTGGAGATCGACGACCCGGAGTCCCCGGTCGAGCTGGACCCGGCGGCGGTGCGCGGCGAGGTCCGCTGGGAGGGCGTGGACTTCACCTACCCCGACGGCGCCCGCCCGGCGCTGCGCGGGGTCGACGTCGCCGTCCCCGCGGGCACGACGCTGGCGCTGGTGGGGGAGACCGGCTCGGGCAAGTCGACGATGGCCTCGCTGGTCGCCCGGCTGGCCGACCCGACCGCCGGCCGCGTGACGATCGACGGCCTCGACCTGCGCGACCTGCGGCTGGCCACGCTCGCGCAGGTGGTCGGCGTCGTCGCGCAGGAGACCTACCTGCTGCACGCCACCGTGCGGGAGAACCTGCGGCACGCCCGGCCCGACGCCACCGACGCGGAGATCGAGGCCGCCGCCCGCCGCGCCCAGGTGCACGAGGTCATCGCCGCGCTGCCCGACGGCTACGACACCGTCGTCGGCGCCCGCGGTCACCGGTTCTCCGGCGGGGAGAAGCAGCGGCTGGCCATCGCCCGCACGCTGCTGCGCGACCCGCGGGTGCTGGTGCTCGACGAGGCCACGAGCGCGCTGGACACCGCGACCGAGCGCGCGGTGCAGGCGGCGCTCGACGAGGCCCGCCGCGGCCGGACGACGATCACCATCGCGCACCGGCTGTCCACGGTGCGGCACGCCGACCGGATCGTCGTCCTCGACGCCGGCCGGGTGGTGGAGTCCGGCACGCACGCGGAGCTGGTGGCCCGCGGCGGCCGCTACGCGGAGCTGGTCGCCGCCGGCGACGACGCGGGGGACCTGCTCGCTGCGTGAGCCGACAGCGCTAGGAAGGCGCTCACGCGAGCTCCACGGCCTTCAGGCGGGCGCCGCGGAAGGCGGCCAGCCGCTCGGCCTGCTCCTCCACCGCGGACCGGACGGCGCGGGAGAGCGGCGCCCACGGCTCGACGGCGACGGTCAGCGACGACCCCGCCTTGCGCGGCCGCCAGGCGCCGGCGATCCCGCCGTCCGCGAGCACCGCGCCCGGCCGGCCGAGCACCGGCCACAGCTCCTTGCGACGGGCGGCGTCGGGGGCGAGCGTCTCCCGGTCGCGGGCCTGCAGGAACAGGTCGAACGGGCCCAGCAGGCGGACTCCCGCGGGGGCCGGGGCGCCGAGCCGGCCGGCGTCGTCGGCCAGCACCCAGCGTCGCTGCCCGTCGACCTCCACCTCGACGGCGTCCTCGGGCCAGCGCTCCTTCACGTCCTCCACCGGCGCGTCCAGGTAGCCGGCGACGTGCTGCGGCGTGGCCGGGCCGAGCAGGTGCAGGTACGCCCGGACGACGTCGAGCCGGCCGGGGACGGTCTCCGCCGGCGCGAACCCCGGCACCGGCTGCAGCACCGGCGGGGAGGTGCCCGGCTGCAGCTCCAGCCCCGCGTGCAGCGCGGCCAGGCGGAACGGCTGCTCGTAGAGGTGCACCGCGTCGCAGGGGCGGCAGAACCGGTTGTAGGGCTCCTCCATCACGTCCGACAGCCGCCGCGACATCTCGCCCTTGACCGTCGGCACGGTGACGATCTCCCGCATCCGCGCGGCGATGGTGTCCAGCGCGGTGAGCACCGGGATGCCCGCGGCCTTCAGCGGCTTCGCGGCGTCGAAGACCCGCTTGGCCGCGTCGGCCTCGGAGAACGGCGCGGTGGCCGCGGCGACGGCGGGCAGGTCGGCGCGGCGGTACAGGTGCGGGGCGCCGCGCAGCGTCCACGCGGTGGCCAGCTCGCCGTCCCCGGGGACGACGCCGCGGATCGCCAGCGCCCACAGCCCGCCGTCGGGACCGGTGTCCTGGACGCCGAGGTCGAGGACGGCCGTGCCGGCGACGGTTCCGGCGTCGCGGTCCAGCTGCTGGGCGGCGACGCGGAAGGCGAGGACGTCGCGGGCGGACGCGGTCTGCACGCCCGGGACCCTAGGCCCGGCCGGGGACGCCGGGCGGCGTCCCCGGCCGGGGCGGTCAGTCGCGCCGGCCCTGCGCGGCGACCGACAGCGGCTCCCACCGGCGCCACTCGGCCAGCCGGGACTCGTAGTCGCGGGTGGCGATGGCCAGGGGGCCGTCGCCGAGGAACACCCGCAGCGGCGGCTCGTCGGCGTCCACGAGCTGCAGGACGGCGTCGCGGGTGGCCACGGGGTCGCCGGGGTTGCCGGCGCGGGCCTTCCGCTGCTCGGCGGCCTTCTCCCGGAAGGCGTCGTAGGCCGGGTTCGGCTCGGCGTGCCTCGCCGACGAGCCGCCCCAGTCGGTGCCGTACGCGCCGGGCTCGATGATCGTCACCCGGATCCCGAAGTCGGCGACCTCGGCGGCCAGCGACTGGCTGAACGCCTCGAGCGCCCACTTGGACGCGTTGTAGATCCCGATGTTCGGGAAGGCGCTGATCCCGCCGATGGAGGACACCTGCAGCACGTGGCCCGAGCCCTGCGCCCGCATGACCGGCAGCGCGGCCTGGGTGATCCACAGCGCGCCGAACACGTTGGTCTCGAACTGGGCGCGGGCCTCGGCCTCGGAGACCTCCTCGACCATCCCGAACTGGCCGTAGCCGGCGTTGTTCACGACGACGTCGAGCCGGCCGAACCGCTCGGCGGCCTGCTGCACGGCGGCGACGTCGGCCTCGCGGTCGGTGACGTCGAGCCGCAGCGGCAGGACGGCGTCGCCGAAGCGCTCGACGAGGTCGTCGAGGGTGGCGGTGTCGCGGGCGGTGGCGGCCACGGTGTCGCCGCGCTCGAGGGCGGCGATCGCCCACTCGCGGCCGAAGCCGCGGGACGCGCCGGTGATGAACCAGGTCTTGGGCATGCCGACGGCAGCGCCGCCGCGGGGCGGGGTGTTCCCCGCCCGGGGTCAGCGCCGGGCGCGGCGGACGCTCTTGACGCCGTACATGGCCATGTCGGCGCGGTTCACGACGGTGTCGGGGTCGTCGCCGGGGCCGCCGGTCGCCGTCCCGGTGCTCGCACCCACCCGGACCTCGTCGTCGGTGACGTCGAACGGCTCGTGCAGCGCCTCCTCGATCCGGCGCGCCCGCGCGGCGGCCCCGCCGGGGTCGATGCCCCGAGAGACGACGACGAACTCGTCGCCACCGAGGCGCGCGACGACGTCGTCCGGCCCGGCCAGCGCCCGCAGCCGCCCCGCGACGGCGACCAGCAGCCGGTCGCCGGCCGCGTGCCCGAAGCGGTCGTTGACCGCCTTGAAGCCGTCGAGGTCGCAGAAGACCAGGCTGCACCCGTCGCCGGTCTCGACGTCGAGCCGGGCGGCGAGGACGGCGAACAGCGCGCTGCGGTTGGCCAGGCCGGTCAGCGGGTCGGTGACCGCCTGCCGCCGCACCTGCGCCTCGCGCTCGCGGTGCGCGGTGACGTCGATGCCGATGAAGGCGACGGCGTAGGGGGTGCCGTCGTCGCGGGCCAGCACGCTGGTCTGCAGCTCGACGCGGCGCTGCCGGCCGTCGCCGGTGCGCCAGTCGACCTCGCCGGGGATCGCCGGCCGGCCGGACAGGACCATCGCCAACGCGGCGCGGGCCAGCTCGACCTCCTCGGGGAGGGTCACGACGTGCCAGAACGGGACGCCGACGAGCTCGGCGGCGCTGCGGCCGGTGAAGCGCTCGAGGGCGGGGTTGGCCAGCAGGACCCGCCCGTCGCCGTCGCAGACGAGCACGAGGGCCGCCGTCGCCTGCACCGCCGCGCGGGCCAGGCCGTCGAGGGCGGTGGGTGTCACCGACACGGTGGCACCGGGTCCCGCGGCGCGGGGGCCGGCCGGCCGGTCGGGGGTCCCGGCCGGGGACGGCCGTCGGGGTGCGTGCACCGGAGCTCCTCGGGGTGGCTGCTGACCTCCTCTGCATCGGCACCGCCGGGCCGGTCCTCGAGGGCGCCTCCCCCCGTCGGGTGGGCCCGGGTGGCGCGCGCGGCCGGCCCCGGCGTAGGGGCGCGCCGCTAGCGTGGCGGGGTGCTGGACGGGCCGGTCGCGTTCCGCCCGCTGACCCGCGCGGACCTGCCGCTGCTGGGCCGCTGGCTCGAGGAGCCGCTGGTGGCCCGCTGGTGGGCGCACGAGACGACGCCGGAGGCGCTGGAGGCCGACTTCGGGCCGAGCATCGACGGCACCGACCCCGGCGAGGTGCTGCTCGCGCTGACCGGCGGCCGGCCGTTCGGGCTCGTGCAGCGGTACCGGATCGCCGACTTCCCCGAGTACGCCGAGGAGCTCGCGCCGGTGGTCGACGTGCCGCCGCGGGCGCTGTCGATCGACTACCTGGTCGGCGAGCCCGACGTCCGCGGCGGGGGAGCGGGGACGGCGATGCTGGCCGCGTTCGTGGCGGAGAGCTGGGCCGCGTACCCGGAGGCCGACGCCGTCCTGGTGCCGGTGGCCGCCGGGAACGTCGCGTCCTGGCGGGCACTGGAGCGGGCCGGGTTCACCCGGGTGGCCGAGGGGCCGCTCACGCCGGACGACCCGGTCGACCCGCCGGACCACGTCGTCTACCTGCGGCGCCGGCCGCCCGGCGCCTGAGGGTCAGGCGGCGGGCAGGGCCACCGGCGGCGTCACGGGGGACAGCGCCTCCGGCGGGCCGGGGCGGCCGTGGTACCAGCCCTGGCCGAGGTCGACGCCGAGGTCGCGCAGCCGGGCCGCCTCGCCCGCGGTCTCGATGCCCTCGGCGACCACCGTCACGCCGCAGCCGTGCCCGAAGGTCACCAGCGACTCGACCAGCTTGGACAGCACCGGGTCGGCGTCCAGGCCGCTGACGATGCTGCGGTCCACCTTGATGACGTCGGGACCGGTCACGACGATGTGCCGGAGCGAGGAGAAGCCGGCGCCGACGTCGTCGATGGCCAGCCGCATGCCGGCGGCACGGAAGGGCGCCAGCGCGGTGCCGAGCGCGTCGTAGTCCTCGACCGGGTCGTGCTCGGAGAGCTCGAGCACGACGCGGTCCAGCGGCAGCTCGTGCAGCAGCGCGGCGAACCCTGGGGTGAGCAGGGTCTGCGGGGACACGTTCATCGCGACGTAGCCGCCGACGCGGTCCAGGTGCGCCGCCGCGCCGCGCAGGGCGAGCAGCTCCACCTCGGCGCCGCGGCCGACGCTGTGCGCCTCCTCGAACACCACGTCGGGGCCCTTGCCCCACTCGCGCGGGAAGCGGCTGAGCGCCTCGGCGCCGACGCGGACGCCGGTGGCCAGGTCGACGATCGGCTGCAGGACGACGCTCGGGCCGCCCGCGGCGACCAGCGGGTCGAGCCGGCCGGCGATGTCGTCGCGGCGCTGCTGCTCGCGCAGCTCGGGCTCGACGATCACCGACGCCGCCGACGCGAGGACCTGCATCAGCGCCTCGTCGCGGCGGGTGAGCTCCTTGTCCGAGGTGAAGCCGAAGGCGCAGAAGGTGCCGTAGAGGCTGCCGTCGGAGAGCGTGACCGGCGTCGAGACGTAGCTGCGGATGCGGGGGATGCGCGCCGAGGGCAGGGACATCGCCAGCGGGTACCGCTTCACGTCGTCGATGACGGCGGGCAGCTTGCCGTCGAGGATCGCCTGGCAGAACGAGGTGTCCCGGGCGACCTCCGCCTTCTCCCGCACGAGCACCGGCACGCGGGTGTCGACCACCTCCAGGTGCTGGGTGGTGCCGTCCAGGCGGCTGAGGAACGCCACGCTCATGTGCAGCGACGTGCGCGCCGTCCGCAGCAGGTCGGCGATCTGCTGCTCGGCGTCGGTGCGCTGTCGGGCCATGGGGTGCTCCTCGTCCGGAAGGGATGACGAGCTCTCTTCGACACCGGTTGCGCGCAACTGGAGTGGACCGGGCCCGGCTCACCCGGACCGATGAGTCCCGGCGCCGTCCGCCGTCTCCACCTCCGACCGCACCCCCTCGGAGGAGAGACCGATGCGCCCGCTCACCGTCACCACGTTCCTGACCCTCGACGGCGTCGCCCAGGCCCCCGGCGGGCCGCAGGAGGACCCGTCCGGCGGCTTCCCCTACGGCGGCTGGCTGGTGCCCTTCGCCGACGAGGCGATGGGGGAGCAGATGGACGCCTGGTTCCGGCCGGCCGAGGACTTCCTCCTGGGCCGGACGACCTACGAGATCTTCGCCGCGCACTGGCCGCACGTGGACGCCACCGGCGACCCGGTGGCCCAGGCGCTGCAGACCAAGACCAAGCACGTGGCGTCCCGGACGCTGACCTCGCTGGAGTGGTCCACCGCCCGGCTGCTCGGCGCCGACGTGCCGGCCGCCGTCCGGGAGCTCAAGGCCGCCGACGGCGGCGAGCTGCAGGTGCACGGCTCGATCGGGCTCGTGCAGACGCTGCTGGCCGAGGACCTGGTCGACGAGCTGCGCACCATCGTCTTCCCGGTGGTCCTCGGCCGGGGCAAGCGGCTGTTCGAGGGCGGCGCCGCGCCGCGCACCTGGGAGCTGGTGTCCTCGACGACGACCTCGACCGGCGCGGTGATGACCGCCCACCGGCGCACGGGCGAGGTGACCACCGGCTCGTTCGCGCTGGAGGACGCCGACACGACGGTTTGACATCCGTACCGACGGGTGTACGGTCCTCCCGTCCCGGTTGGACAGTCCAACCGGGACGGGAGGAGGACCCCGTGACCGCCATCGCTCTCGAGGCGTCGCCGCTCGTCTTCGACCCCGGCTGGCGGTCGTTCACGCACGTGCAGGGCGGCCTGGTCGCCGGGCACCTGATGGCCGCGGCCGCGGACCGCACCGGCGCCGCGCCGCGGGCGGTCACCGCCCACCTGCTCGCCGGGGTCGAGCCGGGCGTGGAGACGTCGGTCGACGCCGTCCCCGACCGGGCCGGGACGACCGGCAGCGTGCGGGCCACGATGAGCCAGCAGGGCCGGGTGCTCGCCGTCGCCCAGGTGCTCACGCTGGCCCGCCCCGCCTCGCCGGTCTCCGAGAGCGCGCCGCCGGCGCCCGGGCCGACCGTGCGCGAGGGCGTGCCGTTCCGGCTGCCGCGGGAGCTCGTGCCCATCGCCGACCACACCGAGATCCGCGCGCTCGGCGCCTCGCGGCCGCTGGCCGGCGGGCCCGAGCCGCGGCTGTCGGCGTGGGTCCGCATCGACGGCGACCTCGAGCCGCTGGTCCAGCTCGGCGTGCTGCTCGACGCGCTGCCGCCGGCGCTGTTCGCCGTCCGCAGCACGCCGGCGGTGATGCCGACCGTCGAGCTCACCGCGCACCTGGCCGGCCCGCCGCCGGAGACCGGCGCGTGGGTGCGGATCGACCAGGTCACCACCTGGGCCGACGCCGACGTGGCGGTCGACGACGCCGAGCTGCGTGCCGTCGACGGCTCCCTGGTCGCCCGGGCCCGCCAGACCCGGCGCCTGCTCACCCGCTGAGCGGGGCCGGTCAGCCCTCGAGCAGGCCGGCCTCGTGGGCGAGGATCGCGGCCTGCGTGCGGTTGGTGAGGTCCAGCTTGGTGAGCAGCCGGGAGACGTAGGTCTTCACGGTGGCCTCGCTGACGAACAGCCGGCCGGCCAGCTCGGCGTTGGAGCCGCCGCTGCCGAGCAGGGTGAGCACCTCGCGCTCGCGGTCCGACAGCGTGGCCACCCGCTGCAGCGCCTCGGCCCGGCGCGGGGTCGCCCGGCTGTCCACGTAGGAGGCGATCAGGCCGGCGGTCACGGCGGGGGAGAGCGTCGCCGTCCCGTCGGCCACCGCCCGGACGGCGGCGGCGATCTCGCGCGGCGGCGTGTCCTTGAGCAGGAACCCGGCCGCGCCCGCGGCCAGCGCCGCGTACACGTACTCGTCGACGTGGAAGGTGGTCAGGACGGCGACCTGCGGCGGGTCGGGCAGGGCGAGGATCGCGCGGGTGGCGGCCAGCCCGTCCATCCCGGACATGCGGACGTCGGTGAGCACGACGTCGGGCCGCAGCTCCCGCGCGGCGGCCACCCCGGCCGCGCCGTCGCCGGCCTCGCCGACGACCTCCACGTCGCCGGCCGCCTCCAGCACGGTGCGCAGGCCGAAGCGGACCAGCTCCTCGTCGTCGACCAGCAGCACCCGGATCCGGCGCCCGTCCCCGCTCACGTGGGCAGCACCGCCTCGACGCCGAAACCGCCGTCCAGCCGCGGTTCCGCGGTCAGCCGCCCACCCAGCGTGCGCACCCGCTCGGCCACGCCGACGAGGCCGAAGCCGCCCCCGGGGACGGCGTCCGGGGTGCGGGCGGGCGGGCCGTTGACGACCCGCACGTGCAGCTCGCCGGGCCGCCGCTCCACGGTCACCCGGACCGCCGCGCCGGGGGCGTGCCTGCCCGCGTTGGTCAGGGCCTCCTGCACGATGCGGTACGCCGCCCGGCCGACGACGGGGTCGACCGGTGCGGCCCCCTCGGCCGGGCCGGTCCAGGCGACGGTCATCCCGGCCTCGCGGGCGGACCCCACCAGCCTCGGCAGGTCGGCCAGCTCCGGCTGGGGACCCAGCGGCGCGGCCTCGTCGAGCTCCCCGGCCCGCAGCACCCCGACCATCTGACGCAGCTCCTCCAGTGCCTGCCGCCCGGCGGTCTGCACCTGCCCGGCCAGCTGCTCCACCCGCGGCCGGTCGCCGGCGGCCACCTCGATGGCGCCGGCCTGCAGCACCATGAGGCTCACCCGGTGCCCGACGGCGTCGTGCATCTCCCGCGCGATCCGCGTCCGCTCGGTCACGACGGCGTCGTGTGCCAGCCGCTCCCGCTCGGCCTCGGCCCGCACCGCCCGCTCGCGCAGGGCCGCGAGCAGCTGGGCGCGGGTCCGCTGCCAGATCCCGAGCGCCGCAGGCAGCACCAGGGCGAGGGCCACGCCGCCGAGGGCGCCCACCGCCTCGTTCGCGGTGCCGATGGTCCAGGGCTGGACGAGCGCGACCGCCCCGAGCACGCCGGCGACGATGCGCACCGGCCACCGGCCGTCGTAGCGGCCCACCGCGTAGGCGGTGAGCAGCAGGCCGACCGACAGCGCCGGGACCAGCGCCGTGAGGGCGGCGCTGACGATGAAGGGCACCACGGGCGCTGACCGCCGGAAGAGGAACAGGGTCAGCACCAGCAGCACGCCGCCGGCGACGAGGACGGCGTCCGGCGCCAGGCGGGCCTCCGGGGTGACGACGCCGACCGTCACGGTGGCCGCGCTCGCCAGCGCGACCAGCGCCTCGAACCCGACGCTGCTCGCGCGCAGGCCGGGCCAGACGCGCTCCCGGATCCCCACGGGGCGGAGCGTATGTCCGGCCGGTGCGCCGGCGGGTCGCCCGTCCGGCGCGGACCGGATCACCTTTCGGATGACACGGCCGCGCCGTCCGTGGACCCCGATCGGCTGCCTCCGGCCGACGCGGGGAGCGGGCCCGGCCCGGCAGGTTCGTCGTCGACAGCAGCGACTCCCCGGAGGCAGCGATGATCGAGGTCAGCGGACTGACCAAGCAGTACGGCTCCCGGACCGTCGTCGAGGACGTGTCCTTCACGCTCGAGCCCGGCACCGTGACCGGGTTCCTCGGGCCCAACGGCGCCGGCAAGAGCACGACCATGCGGATGATGACCGGGCTGGTCCCGGCCACCGCGGGGACCACCCGCATCGACGGCCGTCCCTACGCCGGCCTGCCGAACCCGGCCGCCGTCGTCGGGACGCTGCTCGACGCCTCCGCGGTCCACCCCGGGCGCACCGGTCGGACGCACCTGCGGCTCGTGGCCTCGGCGGTCGGCGTGCCGGCGGCGCGGGTCGACGAGGTGCTCGAGCTCGTCGGGCTCACCCCGGCCGCCCGGCGCCGGGTCGGCGGCTACTCCCTCGGCATGCGGCAGCGGCTCGGCATCGCCGGGGCGCTGCTGGCCGACCCGCCGGTGCTGGTCTTCGACGAGCCGGCGAACGGCCTGGACCCGGAGGGCATCCGCTGGATGCGCGACCTGCTGCGCGGCCACGCGGCCCGCGGCGGGACGGTGCTCCTGTCCTCGCACCTGCTCGGCGAGGTCGAGTCGACCGTCGACCGGCTACTGGTCATCGGCGCCGGGCGGATCGTGGCCGACGGCCCGGTGGGCGACCTGCTCGGCAGCGAGGGGACCTCCGTGCGGGCCGCCGATCCCGCCGCGCTGACCCGGGCGCTCGAGGCCGCGGGGTTCCACGTGCAACACGGGCCCGACGGCGCGCTGGTCGTGCCCGGCGCCGAGCCCGGCGCGGTCGGCGCGATCGCCGCGGCCGGCGGCCACGTCCTCACCGACCTGCGCCCGGTCCGCCGCGGCATCGAGGACCTGTTCTTCCAGCTCACCACCGCCTCCTGACCCTCCCTCCTCCCTGGAGACCGCCATGGCCACCGTCCTGCCCCCCGTCGTCCCCGCCCCCGGAGCTACCCCCGCGGGCACCCGTCCGCCGGTCCGCGCCGGGGCGCCCTCTCCCACCGCGCTGGTCGGCATCGAGCTCCGCAAGTCCCTGTCCACCCGCTCGGGCCGCTCGCTGGCTGCGGCCTCGGTGCTGCTGGCCCCGGCTGCGACCGCGGTCGTCGCCGCGGCCAGCGAGGAGGGCCTGGCCTCGGTCACCGGCCCCATCGGCGTCATGGGGGTGCTCACCGGCCTGGTGCTGGTGGCGCTCGGCGCGCTGTCCACCGCGGGGGAGTGGAGCCACCGGACGGTGCAGACCACCTACCTGCTCGTCCCGCGCCGCGGCCGGGTTCTGGCCGCCAAGGCGGTCGCCGTCGCCCTGCTCGGGGCGGCACTGGCCGCGCTGTCCGCGGCGCTGACCGCGGGCGTCCTGGCGGTCCTCGTCGACGGCGCGTCGTGGGAGGGCGCCGGGCGCGCGCTTGGGGTGGTCGTGGCCGCCGGAGCGGTGTTCGCGGTGACCGGCGCCGGCGTCGGGGCCGCGCTGGCCAACACCCCGGCGACGCTGACCTCGTTCTACCTCGTCGTCCTCGGGGTCCTGCCCCTGGTGCGGAACTTCGAGCCGGAGATCGGGACGAGGCTGGACCCGGCCGACGCAGTGGTGGCACTGGCGATGGGTCCGGCGCCGACCCGGCCGGTGCTCGTGCTGACCGGGTGGGTCGTGGTGAGCGTGGTCGCCGGAGCCGTGGTCACCCGCCGCCGCGCGGTCGCCTGATCCCGGCGGGACCCGGCCCCATCCCGTCCCTGCCCCGTCCCCGGCGGTCCCGGCTCCGGCCGGGGCCGCCGGTCCGCGCCGGCGTCCCCGCGTCAGTCGCCGGACGCGCGGGCCGACAGGCGGGGCAGGCGCGCCGCGAACCAGGCGTCGTCGTCCTCGGGGAACGGCTCGCCGCGGGGGTCGTCGGAGGAGCCGACGGCCAGGTCCTCGTCGAGGTCCTCGGTGTCGACGCCGGCCTCCTCGAGCACGTCGGCCGGGGCGTAGGCCAGTGACTCGGCCTCGCTGAAGACCTCGCCGTCCTCGTCCCACTCCAGGTCGGCCAGGGCGTCGGGGTCGGCGAGGACCCGCTCGAACGCCTCTCTGCCCTGGGCGACCAGCCAGACGCGGAAGTCGAGGAAGGCGTCGTCGCTCATGCCGCCGGCGGCGACGTACCCGGCGGCCCACACCCGCCACTCGTTGGCCCGCTCGACCTGGTCGTGCAGGTGCCGCGCGAAGGCGACGACGTCCTCCGTCCCGCGGGCGGACAGCTCCTCGGTGAGCGCCTCCACCTGGGAGGCGACCGGGTCGTCGGACCCGGGTGCGGGCCGGCTCCGCTCGATCACGGTCCAGAAGGTGTCGAGGTCCATACCGGGACCGTACGGCCGGGGTGGCCGTGGTCCCGGTAGGGACGCGGCCGGCGGACGATCCAGCGAACCGCCGGTTCAGTCCAGCCCGCCTCGGGCGACGAGCTGGCGGGCGATGACGTCGCGCTGGATCTCGTTGGTGCCCTCGCCGACGATCATCAGCGGCGCGTCGCGGAAGTAGCGCTCGACGTCGAACTCGGTCGAGTAGCCGTGCCCGCCGTGCACCCGGATGGCGTCCAGCGCGACCTTCATCGCCGTCTCGGAGGCGAACAGCTTGGCCATCCCGGCCTCCATGTCCGACCGCTGTCCCGACCCGTGGCGCTCGGCCGCGTACAGGACCAGCTGCCGGGCGGCGGTGAGCGAGGTGGCCATGTCGGCGAGCAGGGCGCCCACCGCCTGGTGCCGCCAGATCGGCTTCCCGAAGCTCTCCCGCTCCTGGGCGTAGCGCAGCGCGTCGTCGAAGGCCGCCTGTCCGACGCCGAGCGCCCGCGCGGCCACCTGGATCCGGCCGGTCTCCAGCCCGGTCATCATCTGCGCGAACCCGCGGCCCTCCACCCCGCCGAGGACGGCGTCGGCCGGCGCCCGGTACCCGTCGAAGACCAGCTCGCAGCTCTCCACGCCCTTGTAGCCGAGTTTGGGCAGGTCCCGCGAGACCGTCAGCCCGGGCCCGTGCTCCACCAGCAGCACCGACACCCCGCGGTGCCGCGGCTGCGCCTGCGGGTCGGTCTTGCACAGCAGCGCGACCAGCTGCGACCGGCGCGCGTTGGTGATCCACGTCTTCGCGCCGTCGACGACCCAGCCCTCGCCGTCCCGCCGCGCGACGGTCCGCATCGCCTGCAGGTCCGACCCGCCGCCGGGCTCGGTGAGCGCCATCGTCGCGCGCACCTCGCCGGTGGCCATCCGCGGCAGCCAGCGGTCCTGCTGCTCCCGCGTCCCGAACGCCAGCAGCAGCTTCGCGACGACGGTGTGCCCGCCCATGGCCCCGGCCAGCGACATCCAGCCGCGCGCGAGCTCCGCGGTGACCAGCGCGTAGCAGGGCATGGAGACCGGCGCCTCGCCCCACGGCTCGGGGACCGCCAGGCCGAAGACGCCGAGCTGCTTCATCCGCTCGATCAGCGCCCCGGGGTAGGTGTCCGCGTGCTCCAGCTCGCGCGCCACCGGCCGGACCTCGCGGTCGACGAAGGCGCGCACGGTGGCGACGACGTCGCGCTCCTCCGGGCTCAGCGTGGTCACCGGGCGGTCTCCGCGAGCGCCGCGGTCCCGGTGGCCGACGCCGGCTGCCCCACCGCCGCCGCGGAGAGGGTGAACCGGTCGCCGTCGAGCCGGCCGGTCGCCCGCACCGGCGTGCCCGCGTAGGCCGGCCGGGTCAGCCGGTGGGTGAACGACGTGACGGGCCGGTCCGGGGCGGACCGGCGGGGCACCTCGAGCAGCAGCAGGGCGAGCAGCGGCCCGTGCACCACGAGGCCGGGGTGACCCTCGACCTGGGTCACGTACGGCTGGTCGTAGTGGATGCGGTGCGCGTTGTAGGTCAGCGCGCTGAACCGGAACAGCAGCGGCGGGTCGGGCAGCACCTCGACGACCGGGCCGTCGCCGTCGCCGGCAGGGGAGCCGGCACCGGCCGGGGCGGGGGACGCGCCGGCCGGCTGGGAGCGGTAGACGACGTCCTGCTCCTCGGTGACCAGCAGCGCGCCGCCCTCGCGGTACTCGCTGCGCACGGTGACCAGCAGCATCTCCCCGCTCCGGCCGGCCTTGACCTCGCAGCGCGCCAGCGACGACGTCCGCTCGACCACGGCGCCCACCCGCAGCGGCGCGGAGACCTCCATCCGCCCGCCGGCGATCATCCGGCGCCGGTGGGGGAGCGGCGGGAGGAAGTGCCCGTCACGGGGGTGGCCGTCGTCGCCGAGGTCGGCGGTGGCCGGCCGGTCGAGGAAGGTGAACCAGTGCCAACCCGGCGGCAGCGGGTCGCCGTCGGCCAGGGGCGGGGCGGGCCGGTCGAGGACGGCGGCGAACGCGGCCGCGGGCCCGGCCGCGACCGGCGCGGCGTCGGTCAGCGGGCCCGGGGACCAGCCCGCGACGGCGTCGGACAGGAGGGACACGGCGCCATCGTGCCGGGTCGCCGGCCAGGGGCACAGCGCCGCCTGTGACGCCGCCCGCATCCCGGAATGGCCCGGCGCCGGACGGTGTCGGAACACCCGTGGACCTGTTCTCTCCCGTGAAGCTCGGCGACCTCGAGCTCGCCAACCGCGTCGCCATGGCGCCGCTGACCCGCATGCGCTCCGGCAAGGCCGGCGTCCCCGGCGACCTCGTCGTCGAGCACTACGCGCAGCGCGCCGGCATCGGCCTGATCGTCACCGAGGGCACCTACCCGACCCACGAGGGCCAGGCGTTCGTCGGCCAGCCCGGCATCGTCACCGACGAGCAGGTGGCCGGCTGGCGTCGCGTCGCGGAGGCCGTGCACGCCCGCGGCGGCCGGATCGTGATGCAGGTGATGCACGGCGGCCGCGTCACCCACCCCGACGTCAACGGCGGCCGCCGCGTCGTCGCCCCCAGCGCCATCGCCATCGACGGCGCCGGCCACACCGAGAAGGGCAAGCAGCCCTACCCGGTGCCGCACGCGCTGACCACCGACGAGGTCCGCGAGGTCGTCCGCGACTTCGTCCGCGCCGCCGAGCGCGCCGTCGAGGCCGGCCTCGACGGCGTGGAGATCCACGGCGCCAACGGCTACCTGCTGCACGAGTTCCTGTCGCCGGCGTCCAACGTCCGCGACGACGAGTACGGCGGCTCCCCGGAGAACCGCGCCCGCCTGGTCGTCGAGGTCGTCACCGCGGTGTCCGAGGCGATCGGCGCCGGCCGCGTGGGCCTGCGCATCTCTCCCGAGCACGACATCCAGGACGCCCTCGAGACCGACCACGAGGACGTGCGCGCCACCTACGGCACGCTGGTCGACCGGCTGCGCCCGCTGGGCCTGGCCTACCTCTCCGTGCTGCACCGCGAGCCGGCCGGCGACCTGGTCCAGGAGCTGCGCCGCCGCTTCGGCGGCCACCTGATGGCCAACAGCGGCTTCGGCTCGGTCACCACCCGCGACGAGGCGGTCGCGCTCATCGAGGCCGCGCACGCCGACGTCGTCGCCGTGGGCCGCGCGGCGATCGCCAACCCCGACCTGGTCGAGCGCTGGGCCGGCGAGCACCCGGAGAACGAGATCCGGCCGCACCTGTTCTACGCGTCCGGCGCCGAGGGCTACACCGACTACCCGACCCTGCGCGCGAGCTGAGACGCCGGGAGCCCCCTCCGCTCCTGAGAGGGGGCTCCCGGGTCCAGGGGCCGGTGCTGTCGGCGCCGGCCGTCAGCCGGGCCGCTGCGCACCGCCGGGCCGGAAGTCGGCGCCGGGGTGCCGGTCGGAGCTGAGCCCGACCACGTTGCCGAACGGGTCGACGACGGCCGCGCTGACGATCGGCCCGTGCGGGGTGAGCGGGATGTACTCCTTGGCGCCCATCGACGTGAGCCGCTCGAGGACCGCGTCGAGGTCGTCGACCCGCCAGTACCCGACCGCGCCACCGGTCCCCGGCGTCATGCCCGGCGGGGCGAAGGCGAGGTCGGCGACCGCCAGCGACGTCCCCTCGTCGACGGTGAACGTCGCGTAGCTGGGGCGTCCGCCGGGTCCCGGCCGGGTGAAGCGGGGACCCGAGCCCAGCAGCTCCGTGTACCAGGCGACGGCCGCGGCCACGTCCTCGGCCCAGTAGGTGAGCGTGGCGACCCCGCGCAGGCTCACGCCGTCTCCTCCCTCGGCGCCGGCACCGGGTCCCCAGGTGCCCAGTCCGGAGCCGTCCAGCGGTGGAACACCCGGGCCACCGAGTCGCGCGGGGACTGCCACGTCTCCGGGCGGTAGGGGCTGACGTAGGGCGCGAGGTCCTGCATGACCTTGGCGAAGGCCGGCCGCATCGACTCGTGGTTCTGCCGCACCGCCGCCGCCTTGACCCGGTCCTGCTCCAGGAGGTGCACGAAGACGTCCTCCATCGAGTACAGCCAGCGGCCGGTGACGCCGGTCTCCGTCGGCAGCCCGCCGGCGTCGGACGCGGCGAACACCCGGGCGATGTCCTCCTCGGTGCCCGGCCGCATCCGCTGGACGATGACGGTCATCTCCCGGTCGGGGGAGACCTCGCCCTCGGGCAGCCAGGTGTAGAAGTGCTTGGCCACCGAGTGCGAGGGGTTCTGCCAGTAGCTGGGGTAGGGCGTCACGTAGGGGGCGATGGCCTCGGCGATCGCCTGGAACGCCGGCAGGCCGCGGCGCTGGCCGGATACCTCCGGGTCCTCCTTGCGCTCGATGACGTGCAGGTAGAGGCCCTCGTACGAGAGCAGGATCCGCCCGACGACGCCGAGGTCCTGCGGCCGGGTCGTCCGGTCGTAGTAGGCGAACACCGGCCCCACCTTGTCCTCGCTGCCGGGGACCATCCGGCAGACGATGACGTTGCGGAACGGCCGCCAGGTGCCCGAGGACCAGGTCGCGGGGGCCGTGGCCGTGGTGGCGAACTCGACCGTGTCGTTCGCCCAGGGCGGTTCCGTGGGCGTCGTCGTGGCGTCGGCCGCGGGGTCTGCCGAGGGGGACGCCGGCGGGGTGGTCTGGGTCATCGGGTGCCTCCTGGGGTGGGTGTGGGGGTGAAGCGCAGCGGCAGTGCGAGCAGACCGCGGAAGGCCGAGGCCGCAGGCAGCCACTGCAGCTCCTCCACGGGGACGTCGAGGCGCAGGTCGGGCAGCCGCAGCAGCACCTGCCGCAGCGCCGTCGTCGCCTCCAGCCGGGCGAGCGCGGTGCCCAGGCAGTAGTGGATGCCGTGCCCGAAGGCCAGGTGCTGGGTCGGCCCGCGGTCGAGGTCCAGGCGGTCGGGCTCGGGGGTGAGCTCGGGGTCGTGGTCGGCCGCGCTGAGGACGACGGTCACGATCGAGCCCTGCGGGATGGTCACGCCGCCGATCTCGAGGTCCTCGGTGGCGAACCGGAAGCTCGACACCGGCACCGACCCGTCGAAGCGCAGGAGCTCCTCCACGGCCTCGGGCACCCGGTCGAGGTCGGCGAGCAGGGCGGCCATCTCCTCGGGGTGGGTCAGCAGGGCGACGACGGCGTTGCCGAGGAAGTCCGACGTCGTCTGGTAGCCCGCGAACAGCAGCAGGAAGCAGCTGGAGACCAGCTCCGCCTCCGACAGCCGGCCGTCGCCGTCCCGGGCGGCGATCAGCCCGCTGACCAGGTCCTCCCCGGGACGGGCGCGCTTGGCCGCGACCAGGCCGGTGAAGTAGGCGTGCAGCCGCTCCTGCGCCTGCCCGATCGCCGCCCGGTCCTCCTGCGGGCTCCGCCCGCCGGTGCCCACGGTCCGGATCACCTGCGTGCCGGCGAGGATCTCCTCGTGGTCGGCCTCGGGGATGCCGAGCAGGTCACCGATCAC
This sequence comes from Geodermatophilus sp. SYSU D00525, assembly GCF_054050475.1. NCBI lineage: Bacteria > Bacillati > Actinomycetota > Actinomycetes > Geodermatophilales > Geodermatophilaceae > Geodermatophilus > Geodermatophilus sp. SYSU D00525. Next base: position 43,504 of record NZ_JBJGZK010000024.1, on the reverse strand, counting down.
CGCCAGCGGCAGCCGGAGGGCGAACTCGTCGACGAACTCGGTGGACCCGCGCGGCGCGATCCGGTCGAGCAGGCCGGCGACGATCTGCTCGACCCGCGGGCGCATCGCCTCGATCCGCTTCGGCGTGAACGCCTGGGTCACCAGGCGGCGCAGCCGGGTGTGCTCGGGAGGGTCGGAGTTGAGCATGTTGGTGTTGATCTGCCGGGCCTTCTCGCCGAACACCGCCAGGTAGGTGTCACCGGCCCGGTAGAGGTCCTTGGACAGCCGCGGGTCCGACAGCGCCTGGCGGGCGTCGGCGTAGCGGGTGACCAGGAAGGAGTCGAAGCGCGGGGTGCGCACCTTGACCACGGGGCGCTCCGCCCGCAGCCGGGCGTAGACGGGGTAGGGATCGGCGCGGAACTCCGGCGTGTAGATCTCCTGGCCGGGGACGACGTCGTCCGGGGGTGCCGCGGGGTCCCGGGGGGCGGTCTGGGTCATGTCGGCTCCTGAGGGGTGGGGGTCACGCGGCGAAGACGCCGGCGAGGTGGTCGAGGAGGGCGTCCTCGTCCAGCGGGCGGCTGCGGAAGCCGACGTGGCCGTCGGGGCGGACGAGGTAGGCCGCCGTCCCCGCGCCCGCGGTGCCGTAGGCGGCGGCGAAGGCGCCCTCGGCGTCGCGGACGACGGGCAGGTCGACGAGGAACGGCACCCGGGCGTCGGGGGCGGCGACGAGGTAGGCCGCCACCTCGCCGCGGGTCTGCTGCCGGACGGCGACGGTGAGCTTCTCCAGGTCCGACACCTGCTCCTCCGACGCGGTGGCGTCGGCCGCCAGCAGCAGCGTGGAGCGGGTGCCGCGGGTGAGGTCGAACAGCCGCAGGGGGTGGGCGACGCCGAAGCGCCGCAGCCCCTGCACGTCCGGCGCGCGGTGCCCGGGCTCGGGCCCGGCGGTGAAGCCGGGCGTCTCGCCGACCAGCGGGCTGCCGGCGTAGTTCATGGTCATCTGCATCTCGAGCAGGAACTGCGCCTTCTCGTCCTCCATGTCCATCTCGTCGGTGAACGCGATGGCCACGGCCCGGTCGACGATCATCTTCCCGGCGGGACGGCGCTCGGCCTCGTAGCTGTCGAGCAGGCCGGGCGCGGCCAGCCCCCGGACGGCGAGGGCGAGCTTCCAGCCCAGGTTCCAGGCGTCCTGGATGCCGGTGTTCATGCCCTGCCCGCCGGCCGGCGGGTGCAGGTGTGCGGCGTCGCCGGCGACGAAGGCCCGCCCCCCGCGGTAGCGGTCGACGATGCCGTGCTTGATCCGGAAGATCGACGACCAGCGCAGGTTGCTCGCCGTCGTCCCGGGCGGGCCCAGGTCGTCGATCGCGGCCTGCATGTCGGCCAGCGTCGGCGGCTCGTACTCCTGCCAGAACCCGGGCGGGACGACCCCGGAGCCGACCGCGTCCTGCCACCGCTGCGGGGCCAGGGTGGCGATCCGGTAGCGGTTGCGGCCCTTGAGCGGGACGCAGACCAGCATCCCGGTGAAGTCGTCCTCGTTCTCGATGCGCACGAAGCGCACCAGGTGCCCGGCGGGCAGGTCCCAGTCGACGTCGACGTCCCCGAGCATGAACAGCTGCGGGAACATCGACAGCCCGCCCTCGAAGCGGAGCCCCAGCCCGGAGCGGACGGCGCTGTGCGCCCCGTCGCAGCCCACGAGGTACTGCGCCCGGGTGGTCTCCCCCTCGCCGGAGCGGTGCCGCAGCTGCGCGGTGACGCCCTCGTCGTCCTGGGTGAAGGCGACCAGCTCGACGCCGCGCTCGACGACGACGCCGAGGGAGGTCAGCCGGCCGAGCAGGATGCGCTCGGTCTCGTACTGCGGCAGGCCCAGGTGGGCGTAGGGCAGCTCGTCGAGGCCGGCCCAGTCGACCTGGTGGGTCTGCTCGCCGTTGACGAACACCGTCTGGCCGTGCAGCCAGATGCCGGCGTCCATCGCCTCGGTGACGATGCCCTGGTCCTCCCAGATCTCCATCGTCCGGCAGTGGATGCCGATCGCCTTGTCCGCCTGCGTGGACGCCTCGGGGCGCTTGTCCACGACGCGGACGGCGACGCCGCGGCGGGCCAGCTCGATGGCGTGGGTGAGGCCGGCCGGCCCGGCGCCGACGACGAGCACCTCGACCGTGCGGCCGGTGGTGCGTGAGGCCTCGCCGAGGTCGCCCGGGACCGGGAGCGCCGCCGCGGCGGCGTGCCCGTCGTCGGGCTTCTCGACGAACTCCTGCACGCTGGCGCTGGGCACCGTGGTCACCGGCGGCCCGGCCACCACCTCCAGGTCCGGTTCCGGCGCCACCGGCACGGCGGCGGGGACGGGGACGGCGTCGGCGGTCACCGACGGCGGCTCCGGGCGCACCCGCAGCGCGAACACCCGGCGGTCCTCGCCCCGGGCCAGCCAGCGGCCCAGCGGCCCGGCGGTCCAGTTCGTCGGCTCCGCCGTCCAGTCGGTGAAGTGCTGCTCGGAGTCCCACTCGGCGACCACGTGGTAGCGCCGCCCGTCGGGCTCGCGCAGCAGCTCCTCGCGGGCGTGGCCCGGGGCGCTGCGGGCGAGCTGCGCGGCGGCGAGGTAGGCGAGCTCGAAGGCCTCCTGCTCCCACGGCTCCACGGCGACGGCGGAGTCGACGCGCACCCGTGCCACCTCGACGTCGCCGCCGGGCGGGAGCAGCGGCGGGAAGTCGGTGTCGGCGTCGGGCCGCTGGCGGATCTCGAGCACCTCGCGCCGGAACTCCACGGAGTGCCAGCGGGCCAGCGGCGCCCCGGCCGCCATGTGCGAGGGGTCCTCGACCCACTGCACGAAGTGCTCCTCGGACTCCCACTCGGCGAAGATGTGGTACCGGAGGCCGCTCGCGTCGCGCAGCAGCTCCTCGCGCACGTACCCGCTCGAGTCGCCGATCCGCTGGGTGACCGTGGTGTAGGCGCGCTCGAAGGCCACCTGCTCCCCGGGCTGGACGCTGGTGGAGAAGTCGATGCGCACCGGCCGGCGCCGCTCGGCCTCCACCGTCGCCAGCACGGTGAAGGTGGAGCGGGTGGCGTCCTCGCGCAGGTCGCGCAGCGCCTCGGTGAGCGTCTCCCGCGCCTCGCTGCGGCCGAAGGCGTCCACCGACGCGCGGTCGGTCCAGTCGCTGACGATGCCGAACCAGCGCGGGTCGCCCTCGTCGCGCATCAGCTCCTGGCGCAGGTTGCCCGGCACCCGGGCGATCTCGGCCGCGGCCCGGTGCCAGGCCTCCTCGAACGCCGCCTCGCAGCCCTCCCGCGCGCGCATCCGCAGGACCGTCCGGACGCCGGCCGCGTCCCTCCTCCCGGTCGCCGGTGCCGTCATGCCGGGGCCTCCACCGGCCGCCCCGCACCGGGGACGACGGCCAGCACCTCGTAGGTGTTGCGGGCGGCGTCCTCGCGCAGGTCGCGCAGCGCCTCGGTGAGCGTCTCCCGCGCCTCGCTGCGGCCGAACCCGTCGACGGCGGCGCGGTCGGTCCAGTCGCTGGTGATCACGAACGTGCGCGGGTCGTCGGCGTCGCGCACCAGCTCCTGGCGCAGGTTGCCCGGCACCCGGGCGATCTCGGCCGCGGCCCGGTGCCAGGCCTCCTCGAACGCGGCCTCGCAGCCCTCGCGGGTCCGCATCCGCAGCATCGTGCGGATCGCGGCCCGCTCACCCGCGGCGGTCACGCGGCCTCCTCCGCCCGGTGCCGGCGCAGCACGAGACTGCTGTTGAACCCGCCGGCGCCGCGGGCGACGACCACCACGGTGTCCAGGTGCTGCACGCGGCCGGCGCGGACCAGGTCGACCCCCGGCGGCGTCTCGACCGGGTCGTCGAGGAAGGCGGTGCCGGGCACGATCCCGTCCCGCATCGCCAGCAGCGCCGTCGCCACGTTCAGCGCCGACCCGCCGGCCATGAGCCGGCCGGTCCACGACGACGGCGCGGTCACCGGCACCGGCGCCGCCCGCCCGCCGAACACCGCGCCGAGCGCCTCCAACTCCAGCCGGTCCAGCTCCGGGACGCCGGCACCGTCGGCGACGACCAGGTCGACCTCGTCCGGGGAGACGCCGGCGTCGGCCAGCGACAGCCGGATCGCCCGGGCGTACTGCGTCGCGTCGGGCGCCGGGTCCTCGTGGTGGTGGGCGTCGTGGGTGGCGCCGTAGCCGGCGACCTCGCCCCACACCTTCGGGGCGCCGCGGGCCGCGGCGGCGCCGGGCGCCTCCAGCAGCAGGATCGCCCCGCCCTCGCCGACGACGTGCCCGTTGGCCCGCCGGTCGAAGGGCTTGTAGGCGTCCTCCGGGCGCGCGGCGCCCGACAGCCGGCCGCCGGTGGCCTGGCACAGCACCGCGTACGGGCACAGCCCGGCCTCGGTGCCGCCGACCAGCACCGCCGGGGTGCCGCGGCGGACCACCCGCCGCGCCCAGCCGATGCTGTCCAGCCCGCCCGCGCCCTCGGTGACCACGACGCCCGAGGGGCCCTTGAAGTCGTCGCGGATGGAGACCTGGCCGGTCGAGGCCGCGTAGAACCAGGCGATCGACTGGTAGGCGCCCACCGACCGCGGGCCCTTGGCCCACAGCCCCTGGATCTCGTGCTGGCTGAACTCGTTGCCGCCCGAGCCCGAGGCCAGGAACACCGAGGTGGCGTAGACGTCGTCCTCGGGGGCGGTGTAGTCCGCGTCCTGCGCCGCCAGGGTGGCCGCCGCCAGCGACATCCACGTCCACCGGTCGGTCTGCACCATCAGCTGCGGGGAGACGTGGTCGGCGGGCACGAAGTCGCGCACCTGCCCGGCCAGCGGGACCCCGTACCGCTCGGCGTCGAAGCCCTCCAGCGGCCGGATGGCCGGCTCCCCGCGGACCAGCGAGGCCCAGTGCTCCTCGACGCCGACGCCGGTCGGGGCGACGACGCCGATCCCGGTGACCAGCAGCCCGCTCACGACTCCCTCCGGGTCGGGCTGGCCAGCACGATCGCCGACTGGAACCCGCCGAAGCCGCTGCCCACCGAGATGGCGACGTCGACCTTCTGCTCCCGCGCCACCTTCGGCACGTAGTCGAGGTCGCACTCGGGGTCGGGCACCTCGTAGTTGGCCGTGGGCGGCAGCACGCCGCGCTGCACCGCCAGGGCGGTCGCGGCGATCTCGATGGACCCGATGGCGCCGAGCGAGTGCCCGACCATCGACTTGATCGAGCTCATCGCGACGCGGCTCGCGGCGGTGCCGAGGCTCTTCTTGACCGCGGCCGTCTCGTGCCGGTCGTTCTGCTTGGTCCCCGAGCCGTGCGCGTTGACGTAGCCGACCTCGTCCGGCGCGATGCGGCCCTGCTCCAGCGCCCGGGTGATCGCCTCGGCCATCTCGGTGCCGTCGGGCTTGAGCCCGGTCATGTGGAAGGCGTTGCAGCGGTTGGCGTAGCCGGTGACCTCGCAGTACACCTCCGCGCCGCGGCGGCGGGCGTGCCCGAGCTCCTCGAGCACGAGCACCGCCGCGCCCTCGCCCATGACGAACCCGTTGCGGCGGGCGTCGAAGGGCTTGGAGGCGTGCTCGGGGTCGTCGTTGCTGTCGGTGGTCGCCCGGATGGTGTCGAAGCAGGCCATCGAGATCGGCGAGATCGGGGCGTCGCTGGCCCCCGCGAGGACGACGTCGGCGTCGCCGTCCTCGACCAGCTGCGCGCCGTAGCCGACCGCGTCGATGCCCGACGTGCAGCCGGTGGAGACGACGGTGGCCGGGCCGTGCGCGCCGAACCGGACGGCGAGCTCGGTGGCGCCGCAGCTCGGCACCAGCGCGGAGGCGAGGAACCGCGTGGCGTACCGCGGGTCGACCTCCCACAGCCGGCCCGAGTCGCTGACCTGCACGTACTCCTGCTCCAGGCGCATCGTCGCGCCGACCGCGCTGCCCAGCGTCACGCCGACGCGGTCGCCGTCCGGGCCGTCGTCGGCGCCGAACCGCAGCCCGCTGTCGGCGACCGCCTCGTCCGCGGCGACCATCGCCATCTGGACGAACCGGTCGTTGCGGAACACCTCGTGGGCGGTCAGGCCGAGCTTGCGGCCGTCGAAGTCCACCTCGGCGGCGACCTGGGAGCGGAACCGGGCCGGGTCGAAGAAGGTGATCCGGCGGGTCGCCGTCCGTCCCTCGGTGAGCATGTCCCAGAAGCCCTCGCGGCCCATCGACCCGGGGGCGACCACCCCGATGCCGGTGACGACGACCCGGCGCCGGTCGGCGCTCACCGCTTGCCCGGGGGCAGCTCGGTGTCCACGTGCCCCAGCTCCGGCCGCGGCGCCAGCGGACCGCACAGGAAGACGAACGTCGCCGTCGTCCCCGTGTCGTTGACGATCCGGTGCCTGACGCCGATCGGGATGTGGACGGCGGACTCGCTCACCAGCCGGCGCTCCTCGCCGTCGAGGGTGACCAGGACGTCGCCCTCCTGGCAGTAGAGGAACTCCTCCGAGTACGGGTGCCAGTGCTCGGTCACGACCTCGCCGGGCTCGAGGGTCAGCGTGCCCATGAAGCCGGCGGTCGAGCCCACGCTGGCCGGGGAGAGCAGCACCCGGATGTCCCCGCCGCGGCGGCGGTTGGGCGCGGTGTCGGCGCGGTGGACGGTGGGGCCGCAGCGCGTCGGGGTGGCCGGCGCGTGCTGGATCGTCGTCATGTCTCTCCTCGGGAGCGGGTCAGGTGGGGAGCGAGCCCGCGAGCGCGGGACCCGGGACGTCGGTGGGGGCGGGCGTGCCCGGCCCCGCGGCCAGGTGGACGGGCAGGTGCGGGTGCACCTGGGCGACGAGCGGCCCGAGCACCGGGACGGCGCCGATCTCGACGACCGACGTCGCGCCGGCGCCGGCCAGCGCCCGGGAGGTGGCCTCCCAGAGCACCGGCGCGGTGAGGTGTCGGCGCAGCGCCGAGCGCAGCCGCCGGGGGTCACGGGTCGGCTCGCCGTCGGCGTTGGGGACGACGGGCACCAGCGGGACCGACCAGTCCAGGTCGGCCAGCGCGGTCGCCAGGTGCGCGGCGACCGGCTCCATCAGCGGGCCGTGGCACGGCGCCCGGCCGGGCAGCCGCACCAGCTCCAGGCCCGCCTCGCGGACGACCCCGGCCGCGCGGGCGAGCTCGGTGCGGCCGCCGGAGAGCACCGCCCGCTGGGGGGCGTCGAGGGCGGCCACGCACAGCGGGCCGTCGTCGCCGACCGCGGCCACGGCGGCGCGGGCCACGCCCTCGGCGCCGGGACCGAGGACGGCGGCCAGGCCCGCGCAGGAGGGCCTCGGGGCCAGGCACAGCAGCTCGGCGCGCCAGTGCACCAGCTCGACGACCTGGTCCAGCTCGAGGGCGCCGGCGGCGACCAGTGCGGCGAACTCGCCCACGCCGTGCCCGGCGACGACCGCCGGGAACAGCCCGCGGGCAGTCAGGCTGCGGTAGCCGGCCACCCCGGTCACGACGACCTCGAGGTGCGCCGCGACGGGGTCGGGTGCGGTCGCGGGGTCCCGCCACCAGGCGGCGACGTCGCGGCCGACGACGGCGTCGACCTCGGACACGGTGGCCGCGGCCACCGGGTCGGCCAGCCACGGGTCGACCATGCCCGGGCGGGAGCCCTCCTCCCCGGGCAGGACGACCGCGGGACCCCGCGCCGCGGTCACCCCACCGCTCCTCGGTCCGCGGCGGCCTCGACCTTCTCCCGGATGATGCGCATCTGGACCTTGCTGTTCGCGTCGATCCGCCGGGTCATCGTCTCGGTGTCGACCGGAGCCTCCGGCCGCATCCGGAAGTCCTGCACCCAGCGCATCCGGGTGCCGCCGTCCTCGGCCGTGTAGCTCCAGTGGATGTCCATGAACTCGAACGGGCCGGGCTCCACGCGGCGCGCGCGCACCTCGTGCGCGGCCGGGTCGAGGGTCCGCTCGGACACCCAGCTCCACACCCGCCCGGACTCGTCGGGGTGCATGGTCAGCCGGAACCGGAACCAGGTGTCGGTGGACTCGAGGACCTCGACGCTGCGGTACTCGGTGAACAGGTCCGGCCAGGACCGCAGGTCGTTGGTCATCGCCCAGACGTGGTCCAGGTCGGCGTGGATGAGGATCGAGTTGTCGGTGTGGCCCACGGTCAGGCCGGGCTCGACGGTGCTGCTCATGTCGGGGAACTCCCTCGGGACGGTGGGGTTCAGGCCGGCTGCGCCTGGGCCGCGGACACGGCCTGGACGATCTCGCCGAACGTGTAGTTGTCGGGGCTGTCGTCGGGCATCGCGGTGCCGAAGCGGTCCTGCAGCTCGGTCTGCATGGACAGGAAGGCCAGCGAGTCCAGGCCGACGTCGGCGAAGCGGGCGTCCGGGTCGTCGGTGTGCGACTCGGCCGGCAGCCCCGCCTTCTCGGTGAGCAGCTGCATGAGGTCGGCCTGGGTGAAGGCAGCGGACATGGGAGGGTCCTCCTCGGGACGGGAGTGGGGGACGGACGCCGGACCGGCGGGGTCGCCGGCCGGGACGAGGTGCAGTGCGCCGCGCGAGGCGGGCAGGGCCGGCTCCCGGGACGCGGCGATCGCCGCGGCGCGGGCCACCAGGTCGGGCAGCCGGCGGTCGAGGAACTGGACGTCGTGCCGGTCGGCGCGCACGTCGGGGTCGCGCAGCAGCGCGCGGTGCAGGGCGGCGGTGGTGTGCACGCCGGGGCCCTCGACGCGCAGCTCGGCCAGCGCCCGGTCCATCCGCCGCACCGCCTGCTCGCGGTCGGGCGCCCAGACGACGAGCTTGCCCAGCAGCGAGTCGTAGTGCGGGCTGACCTCGTCGCCCTGGCGGTAGCCGGTGTCGAAGCGGGTCCAGGGCCCGTCGGGCAGGCGCAGCACGTCGAGCCGGCCGGGCGCGGGGGCGAAGCCGCGGGCGGGGTCCTCGGCGTTGATCCGGCACTCGATCGCCGCACCCCGCACGACGACGTCCTCCTGGCGCAGCCGCAGCCGCTCCCCGCCGGCCACCAGCAGCTGCTCGTGGACCAGGTCCACGCCGGTCAGCAGCTCGGTGACCGGGTGCTCGACCTGGATGCGGGCGTTCATCTCCATGAAGTAGGCCCGCCCGGCGTCGTCGACGAGGAACTCCACGGTCCCGGCGCCGGTGTAGCCCACCGACAGCGCGCCGCGGACCGCCAGCTCGCCCAGCGCGGCCCGCTGCTCGGGCGTGAGGTGCCCGGCCGGGCCCTCCTCCAGCAGCTTCTGGTGCCGCCGCTGCAGCGAGCAGTCCCGCTCGCCGAGGTACACGCCCGAGCCGTGGGCGTCGCAGAGCACCTGGACCTCGACGTGCCGGGCACCGGAGAGGTAGCGCTCGACGTAGACGGTGGGGTCGCGGAACACCGCCCGGGCGACGGTGCGGGTGGTGGTGAACGCCTCGGCGAAGTCGGCGGCGTCGTGGACCACGGTCATGCCGCGGCCGCCGCCACCGGCCGCGGCCTTGATGATCACCGGGTAGCCGATCTCCGCGGCGACGGCCAGGCCCTCCTCGGCGGTGCGCACCGGGTCCACCACCCCGGGCAGCAGCGGCAGGCCGGCCGCGGCCATCAGCCGCCGCGCGGTGGCCTTGTTGCCCATCTGCTGCATGACCTCCGGCGGCGGGCCGACGAAGGTCAGCCCCTCGGCCTCGCAGATCTCGGCGAAGTCGGGGTCCTCGGAGAGGAAGCCGTAACCGGGGTGCACCGCGTCGGCGCCGCTGCGCAGCGCCGCCTCGACGACGTTGGGCACGTGCAGGTAGCTCGCCCGCGGCGCCGGCGGGCCGATGTGCACCGCCTCGTCGGCCATCTCGACGACGGCGGAGTGCCGGTCGGCCGTGGAGTACACGGCGACCACCTCGATGCCGAGCTCCCGGCAGGCGCGGGCGACCCGGACGGCGATCTCGCCGCGGTTGGCGATCAGCAGCCGGCCGATCACCGCGGTGCCCCGGACGGGCGCAGCAGCACCAGGACCTGGTCGTACTCGACGGACTCGGCGTCGCCGACCCGGATCTCGGCCACCGCGCCCGCGGCGTCGGCCACGATCGGGTTCATCAGCTTCATCGCCTCGACGATCCCGAGCGTCTGGCCGGCCTCGACCTCGTCGCCGACCCGCACGAACGGCTCGGCGCCGGGGGAGGGCGCGGCGTAGAAGGTGCCCACCAGCGGCGCCCGGACGGCGACGGTGCCCTCGGGCACCTCGGGCTCCTCGCCCGCCCGCTCCGGGACCGCGGCCGGCCCCGGCGGCGGGGCCACGGCCTGCAGCCCACCGGGCACCGGGGCCGGCGCGGCGGCCGCGGGGACGGCGTCGGCCGCCCACTCGACCTCGACCGCGCGGTCCCCGCTGCGGACGGTCAGCCGGCGCAGCGGCCCGGGCAGGGTGCGGGCGAGCTCGACCACCTCGTCGTGCAGGCTGCGGGCCTCGTCCCCGGGCACCGGCTCCTCCCCCGCCTGTCCCGGCCGCGCCGGCAGCTCAGCGGGCCGCATCCCCGTCACCTCCCTCGGGTGCCGGCGCGACCACGCGCAGCGGCCGGTCGCCGTCGCCGCCGATGCGGGTCAGCCGGGCGGCCCGGGTGCCGAGGAGCGTGCCGACGTCGAGCCGGGTGAGCTCGTCGAGCTCGCGCACCAGCGCGGCGCGGACCAGCCCGGCGGCCGCGAGCGGGTCGGCGTCCGCGCCGCCGGGCGGCTCGGGCACCACCGAGGTGGCGATGCCGCTGGCCCGCAGGTGCGCCGCGCCCAGGCGCATGGCCCGCGCGGCGGTGGGCGCGGCGGTCGCCGTCCGCCAGAGGATCGCGGCGCAGCCCTCCGGGCTGATCACCGACAGGTAGGCGTTCTCCAGGACCAGCAGCCGGTCGGAGGTGCACAGCGCCAGCGCGCCGCCGCTGCCGCCCTCGCCGGTCAGCACCGCGACGACGGGCACCCGCAGCCGGCTGCTGCGCATGATGGTCTCGGCGATCGCGTGCGCCTGGCCGCGCTCCTCGGCTGCGGGGCCCGGGTGCGCGCCGGGGGTGTCGACCAGCGTGACCACCGGCAGGCCGAAGGTCTCGGCGTGCGCCATGAGCCGCATCGCCTTGCGGTAGCCCTCCGGGTGCGGCATGCCGAAGTTGCGCGCCACCCGCTCGCGCACCGAGTGGCCCTTCTCGTGGCCGATCACCACGACCGGGCGCCCGTCGAGGACGGCGACCCCGCCGACGACGGCCGGGTCGTCGGCGAACGTGCGGTCGCCGTGCAGCTCGACGAAGTCGTCGAAGACGGTGTGCAGGTAGTCCAGCGTCGTCGGCCGGCCCGCCACCCGGGCGCGCTGGACGACGTCCCAGGCGTCCGCGTCCTCCGCGCCGTCCTCCGCCGGCGTGACCTCCCGGGTCGCCTCCGGTGCCGGTGCCGGGGCGGTGACCGGGGGAGGAGCGGGGCGGCGGCCGTGCAGCTCGAGCAGCCGGATCAGCAGCGGGCGCAGCTCCGCGCGGCTCTCCACCCGGTCGACCAGGCCGTGGGCCAGCAGGAACTCCGCCGTCTGGAAGTCGCTGGGCAGCTCGGCCCGGATGGTCTCCTGCACCACCCGCGGGCCGGCGAAGCCGACGTGCGCGCCCCGCTCGCCGACCAGGACGGCGGCCAGGGTGGCGAACGACGCCGACACCCCGCCGTAGGTGGGGTCGGTGAGCACGCAGACCGACAGCAGGCCGGACTCGTGCAGCTGGGCGAAGGCGTGGCTGACCCGCGCCATCTGGAACAGCGAGAAGACGCCCTCCTGCATGCGGGCGCCGCCGCTCGCGCAGACGGTCACCAGGGGCAGGCCGCGCTGCAGGGCGAGGTCCGCGGCCGCGCTGACGCGGCGGCCCACCTCGATGCCCATGCTGCCGCCGAGGAAGCCGAAGTCCATCGCGGCGAGGACCACCGGGGTGCCGCCGATGCGGGCGGTCCCGAGGACGACGGCCTCGGTCTCGCCCGAGCGGGCGGCGGCCTCGTGCAGGCGGTCGCGGTAGTCGCGCAGGTCGGTGAAGGCCAGCGGGTCGGCCGGCCCGGGAGGGCAGGCGTGCTCGTCGAAGCTGCCGTCGTCGGCCAGCAGCGCGATCCGCGCCCGGGCGCCCAGCCGCAGGTGGTGGTCGCACTCGGGGCAGACCGACAGGTTGCGGTCCAGCCGCTTGCGGTAGAGCAGCCAGCCGCAGCTGGGGCAGCTCACCCAGTCCACCGTCCCGGGCGCCGCGGCGTGCGGCCGGGCCGGCGTCGTCGCGGTCACGACCGCTCCGCCGACCACTCGTAGAACCGGCGCGCCATGGCGTCCCGCGGCGACCGCCAGTTCGGGTCGTAGGCGACGATGTAGGGCCGCAGCTCCTCACTGACCGCCCGGAACGCCGGCAGCGACTGCGCGACCGCCATCGCCTCCTGCTCGGGGCGGTCGAACTCGATCAGGTGCACGTAGAGGTCGTGGAAGGTGAACAGCTGCCGGCGCCGCACCCCGATCTCGTACGGCATCGACGTCGCGTCGGAGCGGGCGAAGACGTCGGCGACCTTGTCCGCGTCGGCGGGGGTCATCCTCGCGATGATCATCGTCTGGTGCACGGGCACTCCAGCGTCGCTGTGGGCCGGCAGGGGCCGGCGGACCGGTGCGGCCGGCGGGCCGGGGACGGATGCCGGACGACGCTAGGGCGGCGGGGCAGCACCCCGACAGCGCCACGGGTCGGATCCGTCGGGCCCGCCCGGGGGAGGGGGCGGCCGGTCGCCGGGGTGGGCACCGGTCGGAGGGGTGGCGCGTCGCCGGGTGCAGCGCCCGGGGGCGGGGGCGATGCCCACCTTCCGGAGCGGGGGACCACGACCCGGGTATGAATCCGACGGCGAATCGTGCTCACCGCGTCGCAGACCGGTGGCGGCAGGTCACCGTCCGTCGCTAGCTTCCGGGTCCTGGGACCAGCGGCGCCGGGCGCCGGACCTGAGCGGAGCAGACGCATGGGCGGCGAGCCGGAGGGGACCGTCCCGCCGGTTCGCGACGGGCTCCGGCCCCCCGGTCCCCCGGCGCAGGTCCTGATCTGCGACGACCACGAGGTGCTGCGGCACGGGTTGCGCGCGGTGCTGCGCTGGGCGCCCGACCTCGTCGTCGTCGCGGAGGCGGCCGACGCGACGCGGGCGCTCGAGCTCGCCGCCGAGCTGCACCCCGACGTCACCCTGCTGGGCCTGGGCGCCCAGGGGCCCGCGATGACCGAGCTGGTGCGGGCGCTGACCGCGACCGGCACGCGGGTCGTGCTGCTCGGCGAGGCCGGCAACGGCGGCGACCTGGTCGAGGCCCTGCGGGCCGGGGCCCGCGGCTACATGTACACCACCGTCAGCTCCGATCGGCTGATCGAGGGCGTGCGCTCCGTCGTCCGCGGCGAGACGCTGCTCGACGCCGCCGTCACCGGCGAGCTGCTGCACCACCTCGACGGCGCGCGGAGCTCGGCGGGGGCCGACGAGGCCGGCGGGCGCAACCCGCTCACCGCCCGGCAGCAGGCCGTGTCCGAGCTGGTGGCCGAGGGCCTGACCAACGCGGAGATCGCGACCCGGCTGCAGGTCAGCCGCGCGACCGTCAAGGGCCACATCACCGTCGCCCTGCGCCGGCTCGGTCTGCGCGACCGGACGCAGCTGGCCATCCACGTCAACCGCACGGCCCACCCCGGCCCCGGCTGGGAGGCCGGCCCCATCGGCAGCTGAGTTCCGTGTGCAGCCGGTCACTCCGAGTACAGGCCCGACGTGCGCGCCGGGAGGACGGCGGCGCCCCGTGCACACGAACCTGGACGCAACCTGTGAAGGGCGTGCACATTACCTGGCAACGTCGGACGGTTGCGCGCTACCGTTCGGCACGTCCGACTGAGACGGACGGGTCCCACCCGGTCGGAGATCCCGCCCGGAGCCCGTCAGCCACCCGGACAGGGGGAACGCATGAGTTCCGACGACGTCCTGCAGGGCCCGGGTCCCGCAGCGTTCCGGCCGAGGCGGCCGGCCGGCCCGGCACCGGGCACGCCGATCCCGGGACCGACCGCGCCACCCGGTCCGCGCCCGCTGACCATCCGTCCGCCGTGCAGCCTCGTCCGCGTGCTGCTGTGCGAGGACCGGGAGGTCTTCCGGCTGGGGCTGCGGGAGGTCCTCGAGGCGCAGCCGGACATGGCCGTCGTCGCCGAGACCCACCACCTGCCCGGGGCGCTCGCCGCCGTCGACGAGGTGCCCGCCCAGGTCGTCGTCGCCCGCCAGGGTCTGGTGCAGGGGGCCACGCTGCCGCTGCTGCGCGCCCTCTGCCGCCGGGGGACCGCGGTCCTCGTCCTCGCCGAGCCGCGTGAGGAGGCCGGTCCCGAGCTCGTGCAGGTGCTGCGGGCCGGCGTGCGGGGCTACCTGCCGCGCTGCTCGGCCGCCGCGCGGCTGGTCGAGGCCGTGCGCGCCCTGGCCCGTCACGAGCCGGCCATCGACTCCTCGGCCACCAGCCAGCTGGTGCGCTACCTGACCGACCCCGCGCCGCCGGACGAGGTCCCCGGCCGCCCGCTGGACCGGCTCACCGAGCGGCAGCGCGAGGTCGCCGAGCTGGTGGCGCAGGGGCTGAGCAACGAGGAGATCGCGCGGCGGCTGTTCCTCAGCCTCGCGACGGTGAAGAGCCACCTCACCGCCTCGATGCGGCGGCTGGGCCTCCGCAGCCGGACCCAGCTGGCCATCCTCGTGAACCGGGAGCACTCGCCGGCGGCGTGACGCCGACGGCGGGGCCCGTCGGTCCGTGTCCGACCGCGGGTGTGCGACCTGCGGAGGAGGGGCTCGTCCCCGGGTCGGGTCCGCGGTCCCTGCGGTGGTCGGCACCGTGCCGTCCGGACCCGGGTCGTCCGACCTGGGACGGGTCCCGCGTTCATCCCTGCGGCTGTCTGGACGCTGCGGCGCCGTCCGTGGAGGGTGTGCCGCACCGCCCGGACCCCCCGGGCTCCCGTCCCCGTTCCCGAGCTCCTCCGCTGGGCGCCCCGCAGACCAGGAGGCCACTCCATGGACCCCTCCACGAGGTCGCGGGTCCGTGGCGGAGCCGCACGCCTCGCGGCCGTCGTCGGCGCGGGGGTCCTGATCGTCGGGGCGCTCCCGGCCGGTGCCGCCGCGACACACGACGGCCCGCGCACGCTCCAGGTCGGGCCCGGTCAGGAGTACGCCGGGATCCAGGACGCCGTCGACGCGGCACGCTCCGGCGACACCATCCGGATCGCACCCGGGAACTACCGCGAGGCCGTCTGCGTCCACGGCAAGGGCCTGACCATCCGGGGCGCCGGTGCGGGCGTGACGAACCTCGTGTGGCCCGGGTGGCGGACCGTCCGGGACCTGCCCGCGGTCCCGTCGACCCCCTGCTGGGAGGCGCAGGAGCGCGCCGACGCCGACGGCGACCCGGACACCCTCGCCGACGACGTCTCCGCGCTGTTCTTCCTCGACCCGGACGGGCCGGTGCTGGTCGGCGGCCTGTCGACCCGCAACCACCCTGCCAGCGGGATCGTCGCGTGGGGAGCCGACGGCTTCCGGGTGGCCGGCACGTCGGGCTCCGCCCACGACCGCCACGGCATCGCCGCCTTCGACTCGACGGCGATCCGGATCACCGACAACAGCGAGGTCGGCCTCGACCGCGGCACGGGGGCGGCGCCGGACTCGGGCACCGCCGGTGTGGCGATCGGGGACTCCGACCGCGCCGACGCCACGGTCTCCGGCAACGACGTCGAGGGCTACGACGTCGGGATCTCCCTGCGGGAGGCGCGCGGTGGCCGGGTCACCGGGAACGCCCTGACGGGCAACTGCATCGGCCTGCTGCTCGTCGACGACGTCGCGACCGAGGTCCCCGACGCCTCGCGGGACGTCCCGAGCGGCGGCTTCGGCATCACCGGGAACACGTCGACGGACAACGACCGGTACTGCCTCCGGGGCAGGGAGGGCGACGAGCACGTCTCCGGTGTCGGCATGCAGGTGGTCGACGCGGACGACGTCACGGTCGCGGGCAACGTCATCGCCGACAACACGGCCGACCTGCCGGCCGGCGTGCCGGCGCTGACCGGCCCGGCCGGCGGGCTGACGCTGCTCACGCGGCCCGCGTCCGGCGCCGGTCCGCTGGCGGACGTCCGCGTGTCCACCAACTACTTCGGGGACAACCACGCCCTCGTGCCGGTGGGCACCCCTCCGACCCGGTCGGTCCTCGTCGACATGGACGTCTTCGTCGGGGACCCCTCGGTCGCCCCGTCGCTCCCGCCCGGTGGGGCACTCGAGTTCCGGGACAACCGCTGCGACACGGGCCTCCCGCCGGACATCTGCGGCGAGCCCTACCCCGTCTAGCGACGGCGGCCGAGCAGCCAGCCCACGAGGACGCCGAGCAGGGTGAGCCCGGCACCACCGAGCGCCCCGACGGCGAGGGTCCGCGCGTCCGCCGACGGGGCCGCGGCCGGGGCCTCCGCGCCGCGGAAGACCTGCGGCTCGGGCGCGGCCGGCGCCCCCGCGGGGACGGCCGCGGGCGCCTCGGTGGAGCTCACCGCGGCCGACGTCGCGCGGGCGGCGGCGGGCGCGGTCCCCACGGGGGCGCCCTCGGTGAGCTCGCGGTCGATCGCGGCGAAGAACTGCCCGGCCATCCGCTTGGCGACGCCGGTGATCATCCGCTGGCCCACGCCCGCGACCGGCCCGCCGACGACGGCGTCGGCCGACCAGCTGAGCGTCGTCCCCTCCTCGTGCGGCTCCAGGGCGATGTCGACCTTCGCCCGGACGTTGCCCGGGGCGCCGGCGCCGGAGGCGTGCATGACGTAGGACGAGTGCGGCTGCTGGTCGGTCAGCCGGACCTCGCCGGCGTAGGTGCCGCGGATGGCGCCCACGCCGACCGAGACGTCCATCCGGTACTCGTCCTCACCGGTGCGCTGCAGCGACTCGCAGCCGGGGATGGTCCGCGCGAGCACGGCCGGGTCGGTGACGACCCTCCAGACCTCCTCGGGCGTGCCGTGCAGCACCGCCGAGCCGTCGAGGTTCACGCGGGCACTCCCGTCTGGAGGGACGCCCGCGTCCGCTCCGCCGTCTCGTCTCTCATCAGGTCGTACAGCTCGGTCGGCGAGATCGGCATCGAGGCGATCCGCCGCCCGGTGGCGTCCTCGATCGCCGAGGCGATCGCCGCCGTCCCGGGGATGACCCCCGCCTCGCCGGCGCCCTTGATCCCCAGGGGGTTCAGCGGCGACGGCGTCTCCTGGTGGTCGATGACCACGTCGGGCACCTCGGAGGCGTAGGGCATGAGGAAGTCCATGAACGACGCGTTCTGGAGCTGCCCGTCGGCGTCGTAGGCCATCCGCTCGTACAGCGCCCCGCCCACGCCCTGGGCGACGCCGCCGTGCACCTGCCCCTCGACGATCATCGGGTTCACCACGTTGCCGCAGTCGTGCACCACCGCGTACCGGACGACGTCGATCTCCCACGTCCGCGGGTCGATCTCGACCACCGCCGCGTGCGCGCCCGAGGCGAACGTCGAGCGGATCGGCGAGTAGTAGTCGCGGTGCTCCAGGCCCGGCGCGTCCCCGGGGGCGACCGGCGGCTTGCTGTCGTCGTGCGTGGCGAACTGGGTGGCCTGCTTGGCCGCCTCGTCGAAGGCGTAGCGCAGCGGGTTGGACAGCACGGCGACCGTGCGCAGCGGGATCGACGCCCCCGGCGTCCCCTTGACCTGCACCAGGCCCTCGTCGATCTCCAGGTCCCCGGGGTCGGCCTCGAGCACCTCGGCGGCGATCCGCAGCGCCTTCTCCCGCACGCCGCGGGCGGCCAGGGCGACGGCGTTGCCGCTCATCACCGCGGCGCGCGAGGCGAAGGTGCCGACGGCGTAGCCGAAGCGCCGGGTGTCGCCGGTGTGCACCTCGACGTCCTCGATCGGCACCCCGAGCTCGGAGGCGACGATCTGCGCGAACACCGTCTCGTGGCCCTGGCCCTGTGACGTCAGGCCGGTGGAGACCAGCACCTTGCCGCTGCCGAGGACCTGCACGTGACCGCCCTCGTAGGGCCCGGGCCCGGTGCCCTCCACGTAGAGCGCCATGCCGACGCCGAGCAGCTTCCCGCGCGCCTGCGCGTCCGCGCGCAGCGCGGCGGCCTCGTCCCAGCCGACCAGCGCGACGAGCTTGTCCAGCAGCCCCGGGTAGTCGCCGGAGTCGTAGATCACCGGCCGGCCGTCCTGGAACGTGAGGCGGTGGTCGTAGGGGAACTGGTCGGGCGTGATCAGGTTCCGGCGGCGCACCTCGGCGCGGTCGAGGCCGAGCGCGTCGGCGATGCGGTCCATCGTCCGCTCCATCGCGTAGCAGCCCTGCGGCCGCCCCGCCCCGCGGTAGGGCGTGACGATGACGGTGTTGGTGTAGACGCTCTCGACGACCACCCGGTACACGGGGATGACGTAGGGGCCGACCAGCTGGGTCGCCGTCACGATCGGGACGATGATCCCGTAGGGCGTGTAGGCGCCGTTGTCGTGCCAGACGTGCACGTCGAGCGCGGTGATCCGGCCGTCGTCGTCGTAGCCGACGGTGATCTCCTGGCGCTGCTGGCGCTCGTGGGCGCTGGAGACGAAGTGCTCGCGCCGGTCCTCGGCCCACTTGACCTCGCGGCCCAGCCGGATCGCCGCCATCGGCACCAGCAGCTCCTCGGGCCACGGGTGCACGATCTTGACGCCGAAGCCGCCGCCGACGTCGGGCGCGATCACCTCGACCCGGTCCAGCGACAGTTCGAGCTTGGCGGCGATGGCCGCGCGCACCGACGTCGAGGCCTGGGTGCTGGAGTGCACCCGCAGGCTGCCGTCGTCGGCGTCCCAGCGGGCGTGCACGCCCTTGCCCTCCAGCGGCGTGCAGGCGCTGCGCTCGATGTACTGGGTGAACGACAGCGTGTGCGGGGCGGCGGCCAGCGCCGGCTCGACGTCGCCGGTCTCCTGGTGGTGCCGCGCCGCGACGTTGTCGGGGATCTCCTCGTGGACGGTGGCGCGCGCCTCGCGGGCGGCGTCCACCCCCACGACGACCGGCAGCTCCTCGTAGGTGACGACGATCCGCTCGGCGGCGTCCTCGGCCACGTACCGGTCGGTGGCCACGACCATCACGACCGGCTCGCCGACGTGGTTCACCTCGCCGTTGGCCAGCGGGTAGCCGGTGCGGGGCGCGTGCAGCTGCGGGTGGGGGATGAGCACCGGCAGCGGCTCGGCCATCGGGCCGGTGAGGTCCTCGTAGGTGTAGATCGCGACCAGGCCCTCGACGTCGAGGGCCGCCTCGACGTCGACGTCGACCACGCGCGCGTGGGCGTGCGGGCTGCGCACGAAGGCGGCGGCCAGCGCGCCGGCGCCGATGTCGTCGAGGTAGCGGCCGCGGCCGGTGATCAGGCGGGCGTCCTCGCGCCGGCGGACCGGCTCCCCGAACAGCTTGGTGGTCACCGCACTCGCCTCCCGGCGGCAGGAACGGCCGTTCCTGCCGCCCTCACCGGGCGTCCTCCCGCATCGCCGCGGCGGCGTGCCGGACGGCCTTCTTGATGTTGGCGTAGCCGGTGCACCGGCAGAGGTTGCCGCCGACGAGCTCGTCGACCTCCTCCTCGGTGATCTCCGTGGCCGTGTCGCGCGCCTCGAGGCCCGCCGCGATCGTGACCAGGAAGCCCGGGGTGCAGAAGCCGCACTGCAGGGCGTGGCACTCGCGGAAGGCCTCCTGCACCGGGTGGAGCACCTGCCCGCGCTGGTGGTCCTCGCGGGCCAGGCCCTCGACGGTGGTCACCTCGGCGCCGTCGACCTGCACGGCGAGCACCAGGCAGGAGCGCACCGGGTCGCCGTCGACGAGCACCGTGCACGAGCCGCAGACGCCGTGCGCGCAGCCGACGTGCGTGCCGGTCAGCCCGAGGTCGTCGCGTAGCGCGTCGGCGAGCACCCGGCGCACCGGGACGGTCACCTCCCGCGGGACGCCGTTCACCGTCACGCGGACGGTCCGCTCCGTGTCGATCCGTGGGGTGTCGACGGAGGTCATGCAGCGGTCCTCTCGATCGCCTCGGCGGCCGCCTCGGCGAGGGTCCTCTCGGTGAGCACGCCGACCAGCAGCCGGCGGTAGTCGGCGCTGGCGTGGATGTCGGTGTCGGGGTCGACCAGCGTGCGGGCCAGCGCACCGGCCGCGGCCCAGTCGGCGCTGTCCACGGGCTTGCCGGCGACGGCCTCGGTGAGGTCGTGCACCTCGGGCACCAGCCCGACCGACAGGTAGGACGCGCGGACGGCGGCCACCCGGCGGTCCGCGTCCAGGGTCACGACGACGCCGGCCCCGCAGACGGCGTAGTCGCCCCTGCGCCGGGCGACCTCGGCGAAGGCGGTGCCCGAGCGCTCGGGCAGGGCGGGGAAGAAGGCGTCGACGACGACCGCGCCGCCGGGCAGCGAGGTCTCCAGCGGCCCGACGAACAGGTCCCGCCAGCCGACGGTCTCCCGGCCCTGCGGCGTCGCCACCGTGACCGAGCCGCCGGTGAGGGCGAGCACCGAGGTCATCTCGCCGGAGGGGTCGGCGTGCGCGATCGAGCCGACCGTCGTCCCGCGGTTGCGGATCGCCGGGTGCGCGACGTTCGCCGTCGCCCGGGCCAGCAGCGGCTGGACCCGGGCGGCGGCGTTCGCGTCAGGGCTGTCGCGGAGCAGTCGTGCGTGCCGGACGAGGGCCCCCACCCGCACGCCGTCCCCGGTCGCCTCGACGGCGTCGAGGCCGGGTACCCGGTTGACGTCGACCAGCGTGGCCGGCGCCGCCAGGCGCATCGCCAGCAGCGGCAGCAGCGACTGCCCGCCGGCGAGCACCTTGGCGCCGGGCTCGGCCAGGACGTCGAGCGCCTCGTCGAGGGACCGGGGGTCGGCGTAGCGGAAGGGTGCGGGCTTCACTTCTCGAGCATGTCCCTGCGTCGGTCGGTGCCGGGGCGGCCCACCTGGTCGACCGACGACGGGTCGGCGCTGTACTCCTGACCCCCGGCGCGGTAGTCGTGCGCCCCGGCGTGGCCGAGCGCGGGACCCGTGCCCCCCGCGTACTCCCGCTCGGCCACGAGCGCCGCCTTCATCTCGGCCGGTGCGAGGGCGCGGGCGACGTGCCACCCGAGCACCGCCACGATGGTGCCCAGCGCGATGCCGCCCAGCGAGAAGGTGTCGGTGATCTGCAGGTTCACGTTGCCGATGGCGATGATGATGCCCGCGGCGAGCGGCACCAGGTTGATCGGGTTGGCGAAGTCGACCCGGTTCTCCTTCCAGATCTTCGCGCCGAGCAGGCCGATCATCCCGTAGAGGACGACGGTGATCCCGCCCAGCACGCCGCCCGGGATGATGTTGATCAGCGCGCCGAACTTCGGGCACAGGCCGAGCAGGATCGCCACCAGGGCCGCCACGTAGTAGGCCGCCGTCGAGTAGACGCGGGTGGCGGCCATGACGCCGATGTTCTCGGCGTAGGTGGTGGTGGGGGAGCCGCCGACCGAGGAGGCCACGACGGTGGCGACGCCGTCGGCCGCGATCGCCCGGCCCATGTAGGGGTCGAGGTCGCGCTTGGTCATCTCGGCGACCGCCTTGACGTGGCCGGCGTTCTCCGCGACCAGCGCGATGACGGCGGGCAGCACCAGCAGGCTGAAGTTCAGCGAGAAGCTGGGCGCGGTGAAGTCGGGCAGGCCGAACCAGTCGGCCTGGCCGACGGTGTCGAAGTTGATCCGGTCGCGGGTGACGACCTCGCCGGTGCCGTCGGGCGAGGTGATCTGGCCGGCCGTCGCGTCGAGCAGGATCGACAGCAGGTAGCCGAAGACCAGGCCGAGCAGGATCGAGATGCGGGCCCAGAAGCCGCGCAGCAGCAGCGAGGCGACGATGACGAAGCTCATCGTGGCCAGCGCCACCCACTGGTCCTGGGGCCAGTAGATGCCGGCGACCACCGGGGCCAGGTTGAAGCCGATCAGGAGCACGACCGCGCCGGTCACCGCCGGCGGCAGGATCGCGTGCAGGAACCGGACCCCGGCGAAGTGGATGAGGACGCCGACCAGCGCCAGTACGACGCCGGAGACAAGGATCGCGCCGACGACGTCGCTGGAGTCGCCGCCCTGCGCCCGGACGGCGACGACGCCGCCGACGAACGAGGCACTGGTGCCCAGGTAGCTCGGCACCTTCCCGTTCACGATAAGCAGGAAGATGATCGTCGCGATCCCGCTCATCATGATCGCCAGGTTGGGGTCCAGGCCCATGACGATCGGGAAGACGAAGGTCGCGCCGAACATCGCGACGACGTGCTGGGCGCCGATGCCGACGGTGCGGGGCCACGACAGTCGCTCGTCGGGCGCGACGGCCTCGCCCAGCGGCGGCGTCTTGCCGTCGCCGTAGAGCTTCCAACCGAACGCCATGGGGTCCTCCTCGCGAGGCACAGCCGATGCGGGCCGGGAGGTGCCGCCACCCCCGGGAGGCCGTCACAGTGTCACGCGACACGCCGGGGCGAAAGTGCCTCAGCGCTAAATGTTCGACCGGCAACAAGATCGTTGCGTCGTCGATATCTCACCGTTGAGGGATCTCCCGGTACGGTCGGCGGGGTGAGCGCTCCAGGCCCCGGAGAGGGCGTCCGGCACGTCTCCCTGCGCAGCGGCGTCTACGCCGACTCGGTGCGGTTGATGCAGGTCAGCCGCGACGTCGGCGCCCGCGAGGGCGTCAGCGCCGTCCTCGTCGCCATGGCGACGCCGCTCAACGTCGAGCTCGCCGCGGGGATGGGGCTGGCGCCCGCGGAGACCCCCGCGCCCGACCAGCTGCTCATCGCGATCCGGGCCGCGGACGACGACGCCCTGGCCGCCGCGGTGGCCGCCGTCGACGCCGCCCTGGCCGAGCGCGAGCGCTCCCGCGCCACCGCCGACGCCCAGCCGGCCCGCACGATCGGCGCCGGCCTCGACGACCTCGAGCCGGGCGCCCCGGCGCTGGCGATCGTCAGCGTCCCCGGGCAGTACGCCGCGCTCGAGGCCGCCGACGCGATCGCCGCCGGCCGCAGCGTGCTGGTCTTCTCCGACGGCGTCCCGGTCGAGCAGGAGGTCGCGCTCAAGCGCGCCGCGCATGACGCCGGCGTGCTGGTCATGGGTCCCGACTGCGGCACCGCGATCGTCTCCGGCGTCGCGCTCGGCTTCGCCAACGTGGTGCGGCCCGGGCCGGTCGGCGTCGTCGCGGCGTCGGGGACCGGCGCGCAGCAGGTGTCCTGCCTGCTCGACGCGGCCGGCGTCGGCGTCTCCCACGTGATCGGTGTCGGCGGGCGCGACCTGTCCGAGGCCGTCGGCGGCCTGGCCACCCTCGACGCGCTCGCCGCCCTCGACGCCGACCCGGCCACCGAGCGGGTGCTCGTCGTCTCCAAGCCGCCGGCGCCGTCGGTGGCCGAGGCGGTCGAGCGGGCCGCTGCGGGGCTGGCCACGCCGGTGCGGTCGGCCGCCCTGTCGCCGGAGACGCCCGACCTCACCGCCGCCGTCGAGGCGCTGCTGGCCGACACGGGGCTCGACGTCCCGGTGTGGCCCTCGCGGCCCGGGCCGGCGGAGGCCGCGCTGCCCGGCGCGGTCCTCAAGGGCCTCTACTCCGGCGGCACGCTGGCCGACGAGGCGATGCTCATCGCCGCGCCGGTGCTCGGCGACGTCCGGTCCAACACCCCGCTGCGGCCGGAGCTGGACCTCGGTACGGACCTGTCCGCCCGCGGCCACGTGGTCGTCGACTTCGGCGACGACGCGCTCACCGTCGGCCGCGCCCACCCGATGATCGACCCGACGCTGCGGCTGGAGGCGATCGAGCGGCTGGCCGAGTCCGGCGAGCCCGCGGTGCTGTTGCTCGACGTCGTCCTCGGCCACGGCGCCGACGCCGACCCGGCCGCCGCCCTCGTCCCCGCGCTCACCGCCGCCCGCGCCCGGGCGCACCTGCCGGTGGTGGTCGCGCTGGTCGGCACCGAGGCCGACCCCCAGGGCTGGAGCCGGCAGGCCGACGCCCTCGCCGCGGCCGGTGCCGCGGTCTTCGCCTCCAACGCCGCGGCCACGCGGTACGCCCTCGACCTGCTGGGAGCGCAGCGATGAGCCTGGGTGGTCTGCTGGACGGCCCGCCGGCGGTGGTGGCCGCGGGCGTCGACGTGTTCTCCGGCGCGCTGCGCGCCCAGGGCGCGTCGGTGGCCGACGTCGACTGGCGGCCGCCCGGCTTCGGCGACCCCGCCGACCTCGCCGCGCTGGCGCTGGACCCGCGGCGGGCGGCGGCCAACCGGACGGCGGTCGAGCGGGTGCTGGCCGCGGGGTCGGTGCTGACCGACGTCCGGCCGGCCGGCGAGGTGCTGGGCCTGGAGGGGCGGGTGCTGCTGCACTCCGGTCCGCCGCTGGCCTGGGAGGCGGCGTCGGGCCCGATGCGCGGCGCGCTCGTCGGCGCCTGCCTGTTCGAGGGCTGGGCGTCGACGGTGGAGGAGGCCGAGGCACTGCTGGCCTCCGGCGGCGTGGAGCTCGAGCCGTGCCACCACCGCTCCGCCGTCGGCCCGATGGCCGGGGTGACCTCGCCGTCGATGTGGGCGTGGTGCCTGGAGGACCCGGTCAACGGCGGCCGGGCCTACTGCAACCTCAACGAGGGCCTGGGCAAGGTGCTGCGGATGGGCGCCTTCAACGAGGAGGTGCTCACCCGGCTGGCCTGGATGCGCGACGTCCTCGGCCCGCTGCTGGCCCGCGCGGTGCGCTCGATGGCCGAGCCGCTGGACGTCAAGGCCGTGCTCGCGCAGATGCTGCAGATGGGCGACGAGGGACACAACCGCAACCGCGCCGGGTCGCTGATGACGCTGCGCGAGCTGTCCCCGGCGCTGGCCGCGCTCGACGCCCCGTCGGACGACGTCGCCGCCGCGCTGCGCTTCATCGGCGGCAACGAGCACTTCTTCCTCAACCTCGGCATGCCGACGGCGAAGCTCGCGATGGACGCCGCCCGCGACGTCCCCGGCTCGACGCTGGTCACCGTCATGGCGCGCAACGGCACCGAGTTCGGCGTGCAGACCGCCGGCACCGGCGACCGCTGGTTCACCGGCCCCGCGCAGACGCCGGTGGGCCTGTTCCTCGGTGACTACGGCCCCGAGGACGCCAACCCCGACATCGGCGACTCCGCGATCATGGAGACCTACGGCGTCGGCGGGTTCTCGATGGCCGCGGCCCCGGCGATCGTGCGGTTCGTCGGCGGCACCGTGCCCGACGCGCTGGCCACCACCGAGCGGATGTACCAGCTCACCCTGGCCGAGAACCCGGCGATGGCGATCCCGATCCTCGGCTTCCGCGGCGCCCCGACCGGCATCGACGTCCTCGCCGTCGCCCGCACCGCGTGGCTGCCGCAGATCAACACCGGCATGGCCGGGCGGGTGGCCGGCACCGGCCAGGTCGGCGCGGGCCTCGTGCAGCCGCCGCGGGAGTGCTTCGAGCAGGCGCTGGCCGCGCTCGCCGAGGAGGCCCGCGCCGCCACCGCCGCGTGAGCTGACGCCGGCATCGTCGACCGACCGGTTCGCCGGCCACTGAGCGGGCCGTTCCGTCGAGATCGCGTGATCTCGACCATCCGAGCCCTCCTCCGCGGCGAGATCACGTGATCTCGCCGCGGAGGAGGAGGGATCAGGCCGGCCCGCAGGCGAGCAGGGTGTCCAGCGCGGCCGCCAGGCCCTCCCCTGCGGACAGTGGCACCCGGAACGGCACGCGCAGGTCGTAGCAGGAGCGCCGGGCCTCGACGCGGAACCGCACGCCGTGCCGGTCCAGCCCGAGCAGGCGGACGTCGTCACGCGGACCGGCCCAGGCCTGCACCCGGCCGAGCAGGGAGCCCAGTGCGCCGGCGTGCGCGGCGGCGAGGCCGGACTCGTCGGCGCACACGGGGTCCGGCCGCGCGTCCGCGAAGTCCTCGGGCTCGACCTCGCACGTCGTCCCGGCGTCGGTGAGCAGCACCTCGGCGAGGTCCAGGCGCAGCAGCGCCGCGCCCAGGCCGACGTCGAGCAGCGCGTCCGTGGGGCGGACCTCGGCGAGGTCCAGCAGGGCCGCCTGCACGCCGGCCGGGTGCACCGGGGTCAGCCAGCCGGACAGCTCCACCTGGCCGCGCACCGGGTGCTGCACCGGGAAGGGCGTGCGGTCGGTGACGGTCAGCCGCGCCGGCAGGTCACCCAGGGGCGAGGTCCGCAGCGCCGTCGCCAGCCGCCCGTCGGCGGGGACGACGACGAGCACCTGCCCGGCCGCCGTCGTTCCGCTGACCGTGACCTCGACCGCGCCGACGCCGACCGCGTGCAGCGCCGCCGAGGCCCGGGCGGCCACCGTGCGGGCGCGTTCGGCGGGGGAGGGCCGGGGGATGCCGGTGGTGCCCGCACCGGCGCGGGGGGAGGGGCCGGCGGTCATCGATCACCTCGGGTGTCGGAATGTGGGTAAGGTGAACCTAACCTAACTCGACTACGGAGGTCCGGTTGAACACCCCGCGTCCCAAGGTCCGGCTCAGTCGCCGGCTCGGCCTGCCGCTCACCCCGAAGGCCGTGAGCTACTTCGAGCGCCGCCCGTACCCGCCGGGCGAGCACGGCCGCAAGCGCAAGCAGCAGAGCGACTACTCCACCCGGCTGCTGGAGAAGCAGCGGCTGCGGGCGCAGTACGACGTCAGCGAGACCCAGCTGCGCCGGGCGTTCGACCGGGCCCGGCGCGCCGGCGGCAAGACCGGCGAGGCGCTGATCCAGGACCTCGAGTCGCGGCTGGACGCCACCGTGCTGCGGGCCGGCTTCGCGCGGACCATCTACCAGGCGCGCCAGTTCGTCACTCACCAGCACGTGCTGGTCAACGGCCGGCGGGTGGACCGCCCGTCCCACCGGCTGCGCCCGGGCGACTGGATCTCGATCGCCGAGCGATCGCGGACGAAGGAGCCGTTCCAGGTCGCCGCGGCCGGCGCGCACGCCACCGCCCCGGCCTACCTCGAGGTGCGGCCGGCCGATCTGACCGCGCGGGTCGAGCGCGTGCCCGCCCGCGAGGAGGTCCCGGTGGTGTGCGAGGAGCAGCTGGTCGTGGAGTACTACTCCCGCTGACCCGGCACCAGCACCCCGACGTCGTCGGCGAAGGAGAGCCGGGCGGCCGTGGCGCCCTGCAGGTCGTCGCGACTGAGCCCGGCCACCATCTCGCGCACGAGGAACCCGTCGGCGGTGACGTCGAGGACGGCGAGGTCGGTGTAGACGCGGTCGACCACGCCGGCGGCGGTGAGGGGGTACGTGCAGCGCGGCACGAGCTTGGGCTCGCCGGACCTGGTCGTGTGCGTCGTCATGACCAGCACCCGCTTGGCGCCGACGGCGAGGTCCATCGCGCCGCCGACCGCGGGCGGGTGCGAGGCGTCGTCGGTGGCCCAGTTGGCGAGGTCGCCGCGCTCGGAGACCTGGAAGGCGCCGAGCACGGTCAGATCGACGTGGCCGCCGCGCATCATGAGGAAGGCGTCGGTGTGGTGGAAGAACGCCCCGCCGGGCAGGAGGGTGACCGGCTGCTTGCCCGCGTTGATCAGCTCGGGGTCCTCCTCGCCCGGCGCCGGGGCGGGGCCCATCCCGAGGATCCCGTTCTCCGAGTGGTAGACGACCTCCTTGTCGTCCCCGATGCAGTCGGCGACCAGCGTGGGCAGCCCGATGCCGAGGTTGACGTAGGCGCCGTCGGGGATGTCCCGGGCGATCCGCCGTGCGACGTCCCGCGTGTCCAGCCTCACGCCCTGCCCACCTCCACGACGCGGTCCACGAAGATCCCCGGCGTCACGATGACCTCCGGGTCCAGCTCACCCAGCTCCACGAACTCGTCCACCTGGACGACGGTCAGCGCGGCCGCCGCGGCCATCGTCGGGCCGAAGTTCCGCGCGGCGGTGCGGTAGACGAGGTTGCCCCAGCGGTCGGCGCGCGCGGCCCGCACCAGGGCGACGTCGCCGGGCAGGGGCTCCTCGAAGACGTGACGACGCCCGTCGATGACCCGCACCTCCTTGCCCTCGGCGAGGCTGGTGTCGGCACCGGTCGGGGTGAAGAACCCGCCGAGGCCCGCGGCCGCGGCGCGCATCCGCTCGCTGAGCGTGCCCTGGGGGACGAGCTCGAGCTCCACCTCACCGGCGCGCCAGCGCTCCTCGAACCAGATCGAGCCGGTCGAGCGCGGGTAGGAGCAGACGATCTTGCGCACCCGCCGCTCGCGCAGCAGCGCCGCGACGTCGGTCTCCCCGGAGCCGGCGTTGTTGGTGACGATGGTGAGCTCGGTGGTCCCCTGGTCGAGCAGGGCGTGCACGAGCTCCACCGGGACGCCGGAGGCGCCGAACCCGCCGATGAGCACGGTCGCGCCGTCCTCGATACCCGCGACGGCCTCGGCCGGCGACCCGACCCGCTTGTCGATCATCCGCACCCTCTCCGGCTCCGTTGACGTGCCCGACGCTAACGGGCTGGCGCCCGCCCGGCCGGACGCGCCAGGCTGCGCCCCGTGTGGCACACCGGCTTCCCCGACGGCGACGCCCCCGACGACGACGCCCCCGACGAGGAGTTCCTCCGGCGGATGGGCCCGCCGGACAACGAGGTGCCGGTGGCGCTGCCGGTGAACGTGCTGCTCGCCCGCACCGGCGACGCCGCCGTCGCCCTGGTCGGGCTCCAGGTCTACTCGACCGGGGTCTCGACGACCCTGGCCGTCCGCGTGCGCGAGCGCCCGAGATCGGTGCACGGCCTGTCGGAACTCGTCTTCGGACCCGGGCGCGGCGGACTGCTGGTCGGGGTCGGTCTCGCCGACGGCCGCCGGGTCGCCAGCGGGGGTGTGCCCCGGAACGACCCGGACCTGGTCTGGCAGCCCGGGGCGGGGTCGGCCGGCGACCGCACGGCCGACCAGGAGTGGTGGCTGTCGCCGCTGCCCCCGGACGGGCCCCTGACCGTCGTCGTCCGGTCCGCCGACCTGGGCATCGAGGAGGCGGCGACCGAGCTGGACGGGACGGCGATCCGGGCCGCAGCCGCCGGTGTGGTGGAGCTGTGGCCGTGGACGCCCCCGGCACCGTGGGACCCGGAGCCGCCGGTGCCCCCGGACCTGCCGCCGGGGTCGTGGTTCCGCGGACCCTCCTGACCGCGGACACGCCACGGCCGGCGCCGGGGTGCCGTGGAGCACCCCGACGCCGGCCGGCGGGTCCACCTCAGGAGGACAGGCGGACCAGCCGCTGGATCAGCGACCTGCTGGGAAACCGGTCCTGGCGGATCTTGTCCAGCAGGATCTCCGCGTACTCCTGCTTGCGCCACGGCGTGAGCAGCGCCTCGACGTCGTCCATCATCGTCGCCGACGGGTAGTGGTCGGTCTCGATCTTCTCCAGGAGGACGTCGAGGACCTCCTCCCGGACGCTGAGCGAGACGGCAGCCTCACGCAGCGACGCCGGGACCTCCCCGTTCTCGGTCTGGGAC
The DNA here is from genome assembly GCF_054050475.1 of Geodermatophilus sp. SYSU D00525. Classification (NCBI taxonomy): domain Bacteria; kingdom Bacillati; phylum Actinomycetota; class Actinomycetes; order Geodermatophilales; family Geodermatophilaceae; genus Geodermatophilus; species Geodermatophilus sp. SYSU D00525. The sequence continues at coordinate 14,245 of NZ_JBJGZK010000024.1, read as the reverse complement.
ACGGACTCCTCCTCTCAGCGGGTCCCGGCGGGTGCTGCCCGCCGCGCCCGTCGCCGCGGGGGCGTCCCGCCCCCGGATCCGTCGCCGGAGGGCGCCCCTGCAGGGACCGGCTCCTCCTCGGGAGCCTCCTCCGGCGTCTCCTCGGGCTCCTCCTCGGGGGCCTCCTCGGGCTCCTCCTCAGCGCCCTCCTCGCCGGCCTCCTCCTCCTCGCCGGCTTCCTCCTCGTCGTACCCGGCCTCCTCGTCGTAGCCGGTCTCGTCCTGGTCCTCGGCTCCTTCCGGAGCCTCGGCACCGGTCTCGTCCGGCTCCGGCTCGTCGGGCCCGCGGACGACCTCGCCGTCCCGGATCTCCCCGCGCCAGCTCCCGGTGGCTTCGCCGCGCATCATGATGAAGCGCCGGAAGTGCTTGAGGTCCAGCCGGGCGCGGCGACCCTGGGCCCGCCAGATGTTGCCGGTCTTCTCGAACAGGCCCTGCGGGTAGTACTCCATGACCAGCAGGACCTGGGTGAGGTCGTCGGCGAGCGGGTGGAACGTGATGACGCCCTTGGTCGTGCCCTTGGCGCCCTCGGTGGTCCAGACGATCCGCCGGTCCGGGATCTGCTCGGTGATGGTCGCCTTCCAGTTCCGGCGGGACTTGGCCACCTTCACCCGCCAGTTGCTGGACACCTCGTCCGCCTGGTCGACCGAGTCGACGCCCTTCATGAAGCTGGCGAACTCCTGGAACTGCGTCCACTGGTCGTAAGCGACGTTCACGGGGACGCCGACGTAGACGTCCTCGACGATGTTGACGAACTTCTTGTTGCCGCCGGCCCCGCCGCCCTTGCGGAAGGCGCCCTTGATCTTCTCCTTGATGCCGGAGCCGACACCACCGAGCACCGCCTTCACCGGGCTGTCGCCCTGGGCCAGCCGGGAGATGGCCCCGGTGGCGGCGGGAGCGACGAAGCCGCCGCCCTCGGCCTTCTCCTTGAGGCCGTCGGTGACGCCGGTGACCTTGCTGCCGAGCGACTTCACCGCGTCGGTGGCGCGGGCCTTGGCGTAGTCCTTCGCCGCGTCACCGAGCTTGCCGATCACCGGGTTGCTGGCGAGCCCGCCGAGCAGGCCCCCGCCACCTCGGCCGCCGCCGGTCTCCTGGTTCTCCTGGTTCTCCGTGCTGGTCATGCCCGGGTTCCTTCCGTGCGCGGACGACGGGGAGTGCGGCCCTGCGGCCGGGCGCGGCGTGCCGGCTCGGCCTCGGTCTGGCGGCCCTCGTCACGGCGGCCGGCCTCCTGGCCGCCGCCGGACGCGGCGTCGCCGGTCTGCCGGGACCGCCGGCGGGGCGCGTCGGAGGACTGCTGTCCCCGGTCGCCCTGGGCCCCGCGGGCCCGGCCACCCTCCTGGCGGCCCTGCGGACGCCGGGCCCCGCGGCGCGGCGGCAGCGGCGTGTCCTGCTCGCCCCCGTCGTCGCCCCCGTCGTCGGTGTCGTCGCCGGGTGAGCCGCCGGCCTGGCCGGGGTCGACGTCGACGTCGGCGTGACCCGGGTCGGGGGTGCGGTCGCTGCCCTCGTCGGACGTCTCCTCCTCGGACGTCTCCTCCTCGGACTCGTCCTCACCGGACGCGTCCCCGGCCGAGGTGTCGCCCTCGGCGGTGGCGTCCTCCTCGCCCTCGGCGGTGGCGTCCTCCTCGCCCTCGGCGGTGGCGTCCTCCTCGCCCTCGCCGGACTCCTCCTCGGACTCCTCGTCCTCGTCGGAGGTGTCGTCCTCGTCGGAGGTGTCGTCCTCGGCGGTGAGGTCCTCGTCGCCCTCGTCCTCCGCCTCGTCCTCCGCCTCGTCCTCCGCCTCGTCCTCCTCGTCGTCGTAGGAGTCCTCGTCCTCGTAGTCGTCCTCGTCGGTGTCCTCGTCGGACTCCTCCTCGTCGGAGGTGTCGTCCTCGGCGCTGAGGTCGTCGTCCGCCTCGTCCTCGTCGGACCCCTCGGCCTCGTCGGTGTCCTCGTCGGTGTCCTCGTCGGACTCCTCGGCCTCGTCGGTGTCCTCGTCGGACTCCTCGGCCTCGTCGGTGTCCTCGTCGGACCCCTCGGCCTCGGCTGCGCCGGTGTCCTCCTCGGCCCGGTCGTCGGGGACGTCCTCGCCCTCGGCCTCGCCCTCCTCGGACTCCTCGTCCTCGGCGGCCTGGTCCTCGGCGGCCCGGTCCTCGTCGGTGCCGGTGTCCTGGTCCTCGGCGGTGTCCTGGTCCTCGGCGGTGTCCTGGTCCTCGGCGGTGTCCTGGTCCTCGGCGGTGTCCTCCTGGTCCTGGCCCTCCTGGTCCTTGTCCTCCTGGCCCTTGCCCTTGCCGGTGATCGCCCGGAGGCCGCGGCGGAGGACGCCGGTGCCCGACTCGGCCGCGCCGCCCGCGGCGCCGGTGGCCGTGCCGGCCGCCTTGCCGGCGGTGTCGGTGGCCGTGGAGGCGGCCTCGCCGGCGGTGTCGGTGGCCTTGAGCGCCGCCTCACCCACGGTGTCGACGGCCTTCCCGGCCTTCTCGTTGAGCGCGGCCGTGCGCTGCTCCAGCGCCTTGGTCAGCGCCGCGAGCTGGGTGTCGAACGTCGCCGTCGCCGCGCTCCTGCCGGCCTGCAGCAGGGGCCCGCGCAGCTGGGTCAGCAGCTCCTTGGCCTCGTTGCTGCTGGCGACGGACAGGAGGGCCTCACGCAGGAGGCGCTTGGGGTCCAGCGCGGACTGCGAGCCGGCGACCCACATGGCGAAGCTGAGTGCGGCCCGGCCCTTCTTCATGCGGCCCAGCAGGTAGCCACCGAGCGTGGCGGCTCCCAGCTTGAGCACGGACGGGGTGGGACTCTCGGTCACAGTGATCCTCTTCTCCCACCGGGGACCCGGTCCCCGGTGCAACTGCTCGATCGACTGCCGCCGGCCCCCGTACCGACGGTGTGGTGCTTTCCCTCACCACCCCCATCGCGAACGGGGTGCGGGCTGCGAGCCCACGACCACGTCGTCCAGGAAGCTGTAGACGGGCATCGGGCCCACGTACTCGACGCCCGCGCTGCCGGCGGCCGCCTCCCGCAGGCGGGCGACCGCGGCGTCGGCGTCGTCGAGCCGGTCACGGCGGACCAGGTACGCGGTCCGCGACACCTGCTCGTCGACGTGCAGCTCGCGCGACTGCTCGGCGACCCCCGCCAGCTCCTGGGTCCAGGTGGCGGCGAGCTCGGCCTGCAGGTCGGCGACGCGCGCGGCCACCGCCTCGCCCACCGCCATCCGGTCGGCCAGCGAGGCCCCCGGCACCCGGGCGCGGGCGGCCAGCCGCGCGATGTCCCGGTCGTCGCGGCTCACCGCGGCGACCGAGGCGTCGGTGTCGAAGTCGAGGTCCAGCCGCAGCTCGACCAGGTCGGCCACGGCGTCCAGGCGCTGGGCCAGCTCGTCCGCCGACGGCTCGAGCACCTCGGCCCGGACGGCGTCCTCGTCGGGCGCGACCGTCCCGAACGGCAGCGGCAGCACCGGGACGGTCACGACCAGGGTCACCAGCAGGTCGAGGTGCGCGACGGCGTCGTCGCCGGCCAGGTCGCCCTCGGGCGCGTCGGACACCACCGCCGCCAGCGGCCCCGCGACGACGGTGCGCGGCTGCCCCAGCCGGCCGGGGGGCACCCGGCCGACGGCGGGCGCGTCGGCTCCGCGGAGGACGCCGTGGACGAGCAGCACCGTCAGCTCCGGTTCTGCGGCCGCCGCGAGGCCGGGGCGCCGCGCTCGCCGCCGCGCGAGCCGCCGTCGCCCTCCTCGCGGTCCCGGTCGCGGCCGGTGAGGGAGCCGATGACGTCCTGGGCGGTCTCCCGGGCGCCGCTCAGGGCTCCTTTGGTCTTGGCCCGGGACCCACCCTGGGTGACCTCGCGGATGAGGCCGGGGAGGCCCGCGACCTGGTCCTGCGGCTGCAGGTCCAGACGGTTGACCGCCTCGGCGAAGCGCAGGTACGTGTCGACGCTGGCGATGACGATCCGCGCGTCGATGGTGAGCAACTCGATGCCCACCAGCGCCACGCGCACGTACGCGTCGATGACGATGCCCTTGTCGAGGACGACGTCGAGGACGTCCGCGAGGCCGCTGGGCCGGGGGGCGCGGTTGACGGAGGACGTGGACATGGTCATGGCTGTCTCCTGCTCGGGTCGGGGTCGGGGGGCCGTGCTCTGGTGCCCGTGGTGCCACCGCGGGCCAGCGCGGTGAGGTCGAGGGGCAGGTACAGGTCCTCGGGAACGACGCCGAACGCGTCGATCAACTCGTCGAAGGTGGCCTCCAGGTCGATCAGGGCCCGGCCGAGCTGCTCGACCTGGGCGTCGGTGAGGTCGCCGGCGTCCACCCGCCGCAGCGCCTGGCGCTCGACGACCTGGCGGACGACCTCCAGCAGGGACACGACCAGCCGCCCCAGCGAACGGCCGACCTCCTCGCCGCTGCCCTCGAGGCGGCGGGCGGCGCCGGACGGTCCCCTCCGCTGCGGGAGCTGGGGGTCGGGGCCGGTCACCGGACGGCCTCCACGCGGACCGGCTGCGGTTCCCGGGGCTGGACGGCGGTGAGCAGCAGGCGCAGGTCCAGCCGGACCAGGTCGATGCCGGCCAGGGTGATGACGACGTCCCCGCCGACGTAGGCGCCGCGCTGCAGCACCCGGTCGAGCAGCTCGACCAGGCTCGTGCCGCGGGTGTCCCCGCCGAGGATCCCGGTCCGCTCAGCCACCGCTGCCCTCCGCGGTCAGCGCGGCGAAGGAGTACGGCGGCCAGGGGCCACTCACCTCCAGCGCGAGTCCGTCGGCCTCGAGCTCCGGCCGGACCTCGCCGACCGCGGCGAGGAACGCCTCGTCCGCGTCCGGCACGACCAGGCAGGCGAGGTCGAGCAGCAGCCCTGATGCCGGCGCGGCGCCGCGGTGCAGGCACTCCCGGACGTGCGGGTCCAGCGCCTGCTCGAGCCGGTCGGCCGCCCGGGCCGCGTCGCGGGCCGACTCCTCCCGCTCGCGCAGCGCCTGCCGGCGCTGGGCCAGGTACGCGGTGCCGGTCAGCTCCTCCCGGTCGGGCCGGGACCCGCGGTCGGGGGTCTCCTCGCCGTCGGCCGAGCGGACCAGCCGGACGCCCCACTCGCGCGCGTCGCCGATGCGGGTCAGCTGCTCACGGGCGACGGCGGCGTGCTCGGCCAGCAGGCGGCGGGCCGCCGTCGCGTCGGGGACGGCGGTGCCCAGCCGCAGCGGCAGCACCGGACCGGCGGCGACGGCGGCCCGGACGACGGCGTCGTGGCCGCGGGCCAGCAGCGCCAGCCGCCCGCCCTCGGACAGGTCGTCGGGATCGACCTCGAGGTCGGCGCGCGGCACGCGGCGCACGAGCAGCCCGAGGTCGCCGTCGGTGACCAGCTCGAGGGGGTGCCCGCCGTCGGGGGCGCCGGGCGGGTCCGCGGGCACCGGCAGGTCGGCGCGGGTCAGCGCGAAGGCGTAGAGCACCTCGCCGGAGGCCGGGGCCGCGTCCGTCCGCGGCGCGGGCACGGGAGGCGGAGCGGGGTCGGGCGCCGGGGCCGGATCGGGCGCCGGGGCGGGCTCCGGGCGGGCGGCCGCGGCCGGCGCGGGAGCCGCACCCGGCGCCCGGCCGGCGAGGACCTCCGCCACGAGGGCGTCGGCGAGCAGGCCGGCCAGCCGCTCGACCGCCAGCTCACGGCCCCGGACGACCGCGTCCGCCAGCACCTCGGGGCCCAGCTCGCGGGCCACCCGGGTGAGGCGGTCGGGGACGTCGGGACCGGTCACGGCTGCTCGGCCCCCCGCCGCTCCGGCGCCTCGTCCGTCGCCCCGTCCCCGTCCGCCGGACCGGCCTCGAGGCCCTGCCGGCGGACCAGCTCCTCCAGCTCGGCGACGCGCGCGCGCAGGGCGGCGACCTCGCCGTCGTCGCGCTCACCGTCGTCGCGCTCGCCGCCCTCGACGGCCGGCGCGGGCCGGCCGGAGAAGAACGGGTCGTGGCTCCACCAGTCCAGGCCCATCTCGCGGGCGGTCTCCGCGGAGGACACGAACAGGCGCAGCTTGAGGGTCAGGAGCTCGATGTCGAGGATGTTCACGACGATGTCGCCGGCGATGACGATGCCCTTGTCGAGCACCCGCTCGAGGACGTCGGCCAGCGAGTCGGGCTGCCGGCCGAGCGCTCCGCTCCCGACGCCGACCTGACGGCGGGCGACGGGTCCGCTCATGCCTGGTCCACCTGGCCGCGGCTGAAGCGGCGCAGCCGCTCGAACCCCGTCAGCGTCCCGGAGCCGTCCATGTCGACCCGGTAGGTCGCCATGACGCTCGTGGTGGAGGGGATGCGCTCGAGCTCGACGACGTCGACGAGCACGGACCACCCGTCGCCGTCCCGGCGCACGCCGGTGGTGGCGACGGGTTCGAGGCCCGTCAGAGCCATGAACTGCTCCAACGCGCCCCGGACGGCGCCCACGAGTCCCCCGTGACCCTCGCGATGATCCGTGTCCATGGCTCGGCCCACTTCACTCGTCGAATGATCAGGATCCGCCTCTACCCGACCCCCATGCAGGGGAAACGGGATGATCACGGACGGGTGACGGTGTACCGGAGCAGGCCCGGGTGCGCCACCGCGGGGCCGGGTGACCGGCGACCCCGGGAACACGCCCGCACCCGCCGGGAGCTGTTCGCCCCGTGCCGCGCGCAGGTCGCGCGCGTGCCGTCCGAGACCCGAGGAGCCCCGTGCGCATCGACCTCTCCGGCCGCACCGCGGTCGTCACCGGCTCGTCCCAGGGCATCGGCCTGGCCATCGCCACCGGGCTGGCGGCCGCCGGCGCCGCCGTCGTCCTCACCGGCCGCGACCCGGGCAAGCTCGAGCGGGCCGCCGCCGGGATCGAGAGCGAGGTGCGCACCGTCGCCGGCGACGTGACCACCGACGAGGGCACCGCGGCCCTGCTCGAGGCGGTCCCCGACGCCGACGTCCTGGTCAACAACCTGGGGGTCTTCGGCGCCCGGCCGGCGCTGGAGATCACCGACGAGGAGTGGCGCCGCTACTTCGAGACCAACGTGCTCACCGCCGTGCGGCTCACCCGCGCCTACCTGCCCGGGATGCGCGAGCGCGGCTGGGGCCGGGTGCAGTACATCGCCTGCGACTCCGCGGTCGCCATCCCCGCCGAGATGGTCCACTACGGCGTCTCCAAGACGGCTCTGCTCGCGGTCTCCCGCGGCTTCGCAAAGGAGGCTGCCGGGTCCGGGGTGACGGTCAACTCGGTGATCGCCGGGCCCACGCACACCGGCGGCGTCGAGGAGTTCGTCCACTCGCTGGTGGGGCGCGACCTGCCGTGGGACGAGGCGCAGCGGCGGTTCGTGCGCGAGCACCGCCCGGCGTCGCTGCTGCAGCGGCTGATCGAGCCCGAGGAGATCGCGAACATGTGCGTCTACCTCGCCTCGCCGCTGGCCTCGGCCACCACGGGCGGCGCGCTGCGGGTCGACGGCGGCTACGTGGACGCGATCCTGCCGTGAGCGGGACCCGCAGGGTCGGGGCCCTGCGGGTCCCCTCCGTCAGGCCTCGATGATCGCGGCGACCGGGCCGCCGCCGGACGGGCCCTGGTGCACCGCGGCCACCGAGACGAACACCGCCGGGTCGCCGGTCACCGATGCCGCGACGCCGCCCACCGTGGCCTTGATCTGGCGGTGCCAGAAGACGTCGGAGTCGTCGAGCATCGCGTTGCGCCGGCCGCGGACGTAGCCGGTCGGGTCGGCCTCGCACTTGAGGAAGACGTTGACCAGCCGGCCGCCGAGGTCGCTGACGTGCGGCCGCTCGGGCAGTTCGAGCCCGGCCTGGCGGATGGCGTCCCAGATGCCGTCCTGGTCGAGGGCGTCCTTCATCACCGAGTGCCCGATCCGGTACTTCCCGCCGTGCCCGCGCGCGTTGCCGACGACGACGATCTGCGCCCGGTCCAGCTCCACGCCCGACGAGCAGGAGGCGACGGCGCTGTAGAGCGACAGGTCGCGCATGACCTGCTCCTGCTCCGGCATCTCGATCTCGCCGAGCGCCACCGCGATGCCCAGCGCCGTCGTCCCGTTGGACAGGTCCATCGAGCCGTGCGGCTCGTCGTAGTAGGTGTCCTTGCCGCGGTTCTTCGCGTCGCGGATGGTCTCGATGGTCAGCAGCGGCGTCTTGGTCTGCACGTAGTGGACGTCGGCCGGGTCGGTGATCCCGGCGGCCTCCATCGCGCGGCGCACGCCCTCGGCGACCTTCTCCACCATCGAGATGCGGCCGATGTCCTCGGGCAGCAGGACGTCGCTCATCGCGTAGCCCACCGTCAGCCGCGGCTCGTCGGTCTTCTCGACGGCGTCCTCGGGCAGCGTGGCGAAGATCGTCGCGTGCGGGCTGATCACGCCGTCGGTGCCGCCGGACCACACGATCGGGATCTCGGCGACCTCCTCCTTCGACCGGGTGCCCTTCTCCAGCAGCACCTCGCGGAAGGCGCGGTCGGCGATGATCCGGGTGTAGTCGTTGACGCCACCGTTGCCCTCGGTCTTGCCGATGACGGCGACGACCCGGTCGGCCTCCATGACGCCGTCGTCGATGAGCTTGGCCAGCTCGCTGGCGTCGCTCACGTTGTGCAGCGGGACCTTGCGGACCTCGATCGGTGCGGGCACCTGTTCCTCTTTCCTGTGCGGCTCTATGCGGCGGTGAGCACGGTGCCGACGGCGTCTCCGGTGACGGCGTCGGCGATGTTCTCGAGCGACGTGACGACGGCGCGCTCGCCGCCGCCCTCGACGAAGCGGAGGACGGCCTCGACCTTGGGGCCCATGGAGCCCCGGGCGAACTGGCCGTCCCCGGCGTGCTTCCGGAGTTCGGCCACCGTGACCCGGCCGAGCGGGCGCTGGGACGGCGTCCCGAAGTCCACCATCACGTTCGGGACGTCGGTGGCGATGACCAGGGTGTCGGCGTCCAGGTCGCGCGCCAGGACGGCGGCGGTGAGGTCCTTGTCGATGACGGCCTCGACGCCGCGCAGGGCGGCGCCGTCCCCGCCGTCGTCGGTCACCGGGATGCCCCCGCCCCCGGCGCAGACGACGACGAAGCCGGCCGCGGCGAGGGCGTGGATCGCGGGGGAGTCGACGACCGACCTCGGCTCGGGCGAGGCGACCACCCGCCGCCAGCCCCGCGGGCCGCGGTCCTCCCACACCTGGCCGAGGGAGACGAACCGCTCGGCCTCCTCGCGCGGGAGGAAGCGGCCGACCGGCTTCGACGGCTCGCGGAAGTGCGGGTCGTCCACGTCGACCAGGGTGCGCGTGACCAGCCCGGCGGTGCGCTGGGGCAGCCCCCGGGCGGCCAGGGCCGCGTCGAGCTCGTCGGCGACGGTGAAGGCGATGGTGGCCTGGGTCTGCGCGACGTTCCAGTCCAGCGGCACCGGTGGCACGACGTGCGCGGCGAGCTCGTTCTTGACCAGCAGGTTGCCCACCTGCGGGCCGTTGCCGTGGGTGAGCACGACCTCGACCCCGGCGGCCACCACCTCGGCGACGTGGCCGGCCGCCTCGCGGATCGCGTCCCGCTGGGCCTGGGGCGTGGCGGAGCCGTCGGCTCCGGTCATGGCGTTGCCCCCGAGGGCGATCACCACGCGGCGGGACGTCACCCCGGCGACCCTAGCGGCGTTTCTCTTAGCGGTGAAGTAGTTGCCGGGAGCTCGTGACCCCCACGGGACGTCCGGCCGCGGGACCATCCGGTCGGGAGCGGGGGTGTCTCGGAGGGAGACGGAGATGCGCGTCCGCTTCGGCTTCGACACCCGCGCCACCCCTGCCCAGGCCCGCGAGGCGTTCACCGACGTCGGCGACCGGCGGCTGGAGGTGTGGTCGAAGACCCTCGACCCGGCGAGGTACGAGGTCCGCGAGCAGGGTGAGGGCTGGGCCGTGCTGCGCGAGGGCAGCGCGGGCGTCCCCTTCTGGGTGCTGCTGCGCTACGAGTGGTCGGACCCCGATCGGGTCACCTGGACGCTGCTGGACAGCGACCACTGCGACCGCGGCACCGGCGAGGTCCGGATCACCCCGCGGGACGACGGCGGCAGTCACGTCGACGTGACGTGGCGCCACAGTGGCGGCCGCGGGCTGCGCGGGCGGGCGGTGCTGCTGGCCCAGGGCCTGATCGCCCCTGTCGCGCTCCCCCGGGTCTATCGCGCCGCCCTCGACCGGGCGGCCGGCTGAGCTCAGCGGCGCCAGAAGTCGAAGCGGTCCCGTCCCGGGCGGAACCCGGCGGCCTCGACGACGTCGACGGCGAGGTCGAAGCGCTGCCCCACCGCGCCGGGCTGGTGGGCGTCGCTGCCGAAGCTGACCGCCTCGCCGCCCTCCTCGCGGAACCAGCGCACCTGGTCCACCGAGGCCAGCGGGCTGCTGGTGTTGACCTCGAGCGCGCGGCCGGTGCCGGCCAGCGCGCGGAACACCGCCCGGTACTCCTCCTCGTAGTCCTTCTCCACGTAGCGGTGCGACCCGCCGGGCCAGTAGCGCCGCGGGAAGTCGACGTGGGCGAGGACCTGGAAGACGTCGCTGCTCTCGACCATGTCCACGACCTCGGCCAGGTAGCGGCGCATCGTGCCGTCGGCGTCGGAGTAGAGCAGCTGCCCGACGCCGTAGAGCCGGCCCTCGTGGTGCAGCGAGTGCAGCGACCCCAGGATCCGGTCGACTGGCGCGCCGGACAGGTGGGCGGCGACGCTGGACTCGAACAGGTGCGGCTCGCCGGCCTCGACGCCGGACCAGATCCGCAGCTCGGGGAACCGCTCGCGGACCTCGGTGAGCTCGGCCCAGTAGCCCTCGGTGTCGATCGGCGCGTGCCGCGAGGCGTGCCGGTCGACCAGGCCGAGCGTGGTGGCCCGGTCGTCGGCGCCCCACACCGTGAAGTCGAGGTGCTCGGTGAAGGCGATCGCGGGCAGCCCCTGCGCCACGGCCTGCTCGCAGGCGCGGGCCATCGTCACGCTGCCCGGGGTGTCCCACGACCACCCGGTGTGCACGTGGTTGTCCGGCGGTCGCATCGTCCCCATCCTGCCCGTCGTCCCCAGGTCCCGCTCGCACGGCCCCGCTGTCGGGGGACGCACCTACTGTCGGGTGCCATGAGCACCGCCGCGCCCCCGTCCGACCTGGCGACCGAGGCCCTCGGCGTCCTCCGCGAGCTGACCGGCCGGCCCGACGCGGTGTTCCGCGAGGGACAGGACGCCGCCGTCGCCGCGCTGGTCGAGCGCTCCGAGCGGGCGCTGGTCGTGCAGCGCACCGGCTGGGGCAAGTCGGCGGTCTACTTCGTCTCCACCGCGCTGCTGCGCCGCCGCGGTGCCGGTCCCACCCTGCTGGTCAGTCCGCTGCTCGCGCTGATGCGCGACCAGGTGGCCGCCGCGGCCCGCGCCGGCATCCGCGCGGTGGAGATCTCCAGCGCCAACGCCACCGAGTGGGACGACGTCGCCGCCGCCCTGGCCGCCGACGACGTCGACGTCCTGCTCGTCTCCCCGGAGCGGCTGACCAACCCGCGCTTCCGCGAGGAGCAGCTGCCCGGCCTGGTCGCCCGCTGCGGCCTGCTCGTCGTCGACGAGGCGCACTGCGTCTCCGACTGGGGGCACGACTTCCGCCCGGATTACCGCCGCATCCGCGACCTGCTCGGCACCCTGCCGGCCGGCACGCCCGTCCTCGCGACCACCGCCACGGCCAACGAGCGCGTCGTCGCCGACGTCGCCGAGCAGCTGGGTGCCGGCGGCGTCGGGGTGACGACGGTCCGCGGCCCGTTGGCGCGCGACTCGCTGCGCCTGGGCGTGCTGCGGCTGCCCACCGACCGCGCCCGGCTGGCCTGGCTGGCGGCCCACCTCGGCGACCTGCCGGGCAGCGGCATCGTCTACACGCTCACCGTCGCCGCGGCCGAGGAGACGGCGGGGCTGCTGCGCGACGCCGGGCACGACGTGCGCGCCTACACCGGCCGCCTCGACGACGCCGACCGCAAGGAGGCCGAGGAGGCGCTGCGGGAGAACCGGGTCAAGGCGCTGGTCGCCACCTCGGCGCTGGGCATGGGCTTCGACAAGCCCGACCTCGGCTTCGTCGTCCACCTCGGGGCGCCGTCGTCGCCGGTCAGCTACTACCAGCAGGTGGGCCGCGCCGGCCGCGCCGTCGACTCCGCCGACGTGCTGCTCCTGCCCGGCCCCGAGGACCTCGCCATCTGGCAGTGGTTCGCCACCTCCTCCATGCCGCGCGAGGACCACGCCGCCGCGGTGCTCTCGGCGATGGCCGACGGGAAGGCGTGGTCGGTGGCGCGGCTGGAGACCGTGGCCGACGTCCGCCGTTCCCGGCTCGAGCTGCTGCTCAAGGTGCTCGCCGTCGACGGTGCGGTGGAGCGGGTGCAGGGCGGCTGGCGGTCCACCGGCCGCCCGTGGGTCTACGACGCCGACCGCTACGCCCGCGTCGCCCGCACCCGGGAGGCGGAGCAGCGGTCGATGATCGCCTACGCGAAGCCGGTCGACGAGGCTCGCTGCCGGATGGCGTTCCTCCAGGAGGCGCTCGACGACCCGACCGCCGCCCCGTGCGGCCGCTGCGACGTCTGCGCCGGCCCCTGGTACCCGACCGACGTCCCCGCCGGTGCCGCCGAGGCGGCCTCCGCCGCGCTCGACCGCCCGGGCGTCGAGCTTGCCCCGCGGGCCCAGTGGCCCACCGGTGCCGACCGGCTCGGCGTCGAGGTGAAGGGGAAGATCGCGCCCACCGAGCAGGTGGACCCGGGCCGGGCGGTCGCCCGGCTCACCGACCTGGGCTGGGGCCAGCGGCTGCGCACCCTCCTCGGCGACGACGGCGTCGGCGGCACGGTGACCCTCGACCTCGAGGCGCCGGGCATCGAGGAGGACCCGGACGCCGCCTTCGACGTCCCCGTGCAGCGCTCGGTGTCCGACGTCCCGCCGGACGAGGACCTGCTGCGCGCGTGCGCCCGCGTGCTCGGCGCCTGGGACTGGGCCGAGCGGCCGGTGGCGGTGGTCGCCGTCCCGTCGCGCCGCCGGCCCCGCCTGGTGTCCGGGGTCGCGCAGGGCCTGGCGCGGATCGGGCGGCTGCCGTACCTGGGTGAGCTCTCACTCGCGCACGGCGGGCCGACCGGGGGCCCGGGCGGGAACAGCGCCTTCCGGCTGGCGGGGGTGTGGCAGCGGATCGTCGTCGGGCCGGAGCTGCGGTCACGGCTCGACGAGCTGGGGCCGGTGCCGGTGCTGCTCGTCGACGACCTCGCCGACTCGCGCTGGACGATGACCGTCGCCGGGCGGGAGCTGCGACTGGCAGGGGCCTCCCGCGTCCTGCCCTTCGCGCTCGCCCTCACCGCCTGAGGACTCGTACACACGTTCGATTACGGCTAGTCTGCCGCCATGTCGCTCGCGCACCAGCCGTCGATGTTCGACGTCGCCGAGGAGGCCGCGCTCACCCCGCTCCGGGGTCGGGTGCGGCGGCACGTGCTCAGCGGGGGCGCGTGGGTCGATCACCTGCCGGGCTGGGTGAGCGGGTCGGACGAGGTGCTCGAGGTGCTGCTCGGCGACATCGACTGGCGGGCCGACCGGCGTCAGATGTACGACCGCGAGGTCGCCGTCCCGCGGCTGCTCCGCTGGTACGGGCGCGGTGAGACGCTGCCGCACCTGCTGTTGACCGAGGCCCGCGCCGCGCTCGACATGCACTACGCAGCCGAGCTCGGTGAGCCGTTCGTGACCGCCGGCATGTGCCTCTACCGGGACGGCCGGGACAGCGTGGCCTGGCACGGCGACCGCCTGGGCCGCAGCCGCACCGAGGACACGATGGTGGCGATCGTCTCCTTCGGCTCGCCCCGCCCGCTGCTGCTCCGGCCGGCCGGCGGAGGCGGAGAGACCCTGCGCTTCCCCCTGGGGCACGGGGATCTGGTGGTGATGGGCGGCTCCTGCCAGCGGACCTGGGAGCACTGCATCCCCAAGACGACGCGGCCGGTCGGCCCGCGGGTGAGCGTCCAGTTCCGCCCGGCCGGCGTGGCCTGAGGAAGGACCTTCCTGCCCCTGCCACTCGAGGCCGGTGGGGGTCCCCTGCAGAGGGGCACCCGGGTCCGACACGGCCATTGGGACCCCCCGTGCAGGACCCCTTCGGGGCCGTGTATGGTTCTTCCTGCACCAAGCGAGAACGGACCGGGCCGCCAGCCTGGTCAACCGCCGGAAGCGCCTCTGAGGGCGCGCTGTTGCGGAGCCTGGTGTAGAGTGGGGACACCGCCTCGAACGAATGCCCGCAAGGGTCCGAGTACGAGCGCGTCCGCTCCTTGAGAACTCAACAGCGTGCCGAAAGTCAGTGCCAAGTAACAAACC
>NZ_JBJGZK010000023.1:0-69175 GCF_054050475.1 Geodermatophilus sp. SYSU D00525 | reverse complement strand
GTGCTCGCCCTGCTGGGCGGGCCCTTCTTCATCGCGCTCGTGCGCCGCCGCCGGAGCGCGACGCTGTGACCGCCACCGTCGACACCATCCGCGAGACGACCCCGCCCGACCCCGGCGGGCGCGCGGCCGGCCGCGCGGTCGTCCTGCGGTACGGGCCGGTGTCGGTGCGGTTCCGCTGGCGGTCGGTCGTCGTGCCGCTGGCCGCGCTGGCCGTCGTCGTGCTGCTCGGCGCGGTCGCGCTGGGCCGGGGCGACTACCCGATCGCGGTCACCGATGTGCTGCGCACGCTGGTCGGGGCGGGCGAGGAGGGCCAGCGGTTCGTCGTGCTGGAGCTGCGGGCGCCGCGGGTCGTCGTCGGCGCGCTGGTCGGGCTGGCGCTCGGCGTGGCCGGCGCCCTGTTCCAGACCTTCGCGCGCAACCCGCTGGCCTCCCCGGACATCCTCGGGATCACCTCGGGCGCCTCGGTGGGCGCCGTGATCGCGATCGTCGTCACCGGGACCTCGTCGGTCGGCGCCGTCCTGGGCGGCGTCGGCGTCCCGCTCGCGGCCCTCGCCGGGGCACTGGGAGCCGGGCTGCTGCTGTTCCTGCTGGCCTACCGGTCCGGCGTCGACGGCTACCGGCTGGTCCTGGTCGGCGTCGCCGTGTCCTCGATCTCGCTGGCGGTGGTCGACTGGCTGCTCACCCGGGCGGCCATCCACGACGCCGCGGCCGCCTACGTGTGGCTCGTCGGCTCGCTCAACGCCCGCACCTGGGACCAGGCCGTGCCGCTGGCCCTCGCCCTGGCGGTACTGGTGCCGCTGGCCCTCGCGGCGGGGCGCGTGCTCGGCGTGCTGCAGTTCGGCGACGACACCGCGCGCGGACTGGGCGTGCGACTGGCCTCGGCGCAGGCCGCCGTGGTGCTCGTCGCCGTCGTGCTGGTCGCCGCGTCGGTGTCCGCCGCCGGGCCGATCACGTTCGTCGCGCTGGTCGTCCCGCAGATCGCCGTCCGGCTGACCGGCGGCTCTCGCCCGCCGCTGCTGGCCTCCGGCCTGCTCGGGGCGGCGCTGGTGGTGCTGGCCGACCTGCTCACCCGCACCGTCCTGCCCGAGGCCCTGCCGGTGGGCATCCTCACCGCCGTCGTCGGCGCCCCGTACCTGCTCTGGCTGCTCGTCCGCGGGAGGCGGACCATCGCATGACGACTCCCACCACCGACGCGCCCCCGCTGCCCGCCGCCGTGAGCGAGGGACGGGTGCGCCTGGCGGCCGAGGGGCTGCGCCTGGCCTACGACGACCGCGTCGTCGTCGACGGGCTGGACCTCACGTTCACCGACGGCTCGTTCACCGCGATCGTCGGGCCCAACGGCTGCGGCAAGTCCACCCTGCTGCGGGCGCTGGGCCGGCTGCTGCGCCCGGCGGCGGGTCAGGTGCTGCTCGACGGGCGGGCGATCGCGCGGACGCCGACCCGCGAGGTCGCCCGCGTGCTCGGGCTGCTGCCGCAGACGCCGGTCGCCCCGTCCGGGCTCACCGTCGCCGACCTCGTGGCCCGCGGCCGGCACCCGCACCAGAGCTGGCTGCGGCAGTGGTCGGCGGAGGACGAGGCGGTCGTGGCCGAGGCGCTGACCTGGACCGACATGGGCGACCTCGCCGACCGCCCGGTGGACGAGCTCTCCGGCGGCCAGCGGCAGCGGGCGTGGATCTCCATGGCGCTCGCCCAGGGCACCGACCTGATCCTGCTCGACGAGCCGACGACCTACCTGGACCTGTCGCACCAGATCGACGTCCTGGAGCTGGTGGCGCGGCTGCACGCCGAGCGGCGGCGGACGGTCGTCGTCGTGCTGCACGACCTCAACCTCGCCGCCCGCTACGCGCAGCGGCTCGTCGCCATGCGCGACGGCGTCCTGGTCGCCTCCGGCACGCCGCACGAGGTGCTCACCGAGCGGCTGCTCGCCGACGTCTTCGACCTCGAGGCCCGCGTGGTGCCCGACCCGGTGGCCGGCACCCCGATGGTCGTCCCGGTCCGCCGACTCCCCAGGTGAGTTGATGGAACGGCCCCGCTGCAGGGGCCCGCCGCGAGCGTGCGAGCGGTGGGGGGCAGCGGGGTCCTTCGTCAGTTCTCGGCGCGGCCCTCGCGCCAGTAGCCCATGAAGGCCACCGAGCGCCGGTCGACGCCGAGGTCGCCGACCAGGCGGCGGCGCAGCTGCTTGACCATCCCGGCCTCGCCGGCCAGCCAGGCGTAGCAGCCGGCCCCGGCGGCGGGGTCCTCGGGGACCTCCCACAGCAGGCCGGTGTCGAGGTCGACGTCCTCGGGGGCGGGTGCCGGCACGGCGCAGACCCCCAGGTCGACCAGCGCGGCGTGCACCGCGGGCACCAGCAGCTCGCCGCGGGGGCGGTCGGCGCGGGCCAGCCAGCGCACCTGCACGCCCTCGGGCAGCCGCAGGTCCTGCAGGTCCCCGGCCGCGGGCACCTCGAGGACGGCGACGGCGCGCCGGCCGGGCGGCAGCGCCTCGAGGATCGCGCTGACGGCGGGCACGGCGGTCTCGTCGCCGGCGAGCAGCAGGCAGGAGGCCGTGGCCGGCGGCGCCCACTCGACGCCCCACGCACGGCCGCGACCGGGCCGGTCGGGGCCCATGAGCACCGTCGGGTCGCCCGGGCGGGCCTGCGCGGCCCAGGTGGCGGCGGGGCCGGCGTGCCCGTCGGCGACGCCGTGCAGGACGACGTCGAGGTCGACCTCGGCCCGCTCGGGACGGGCCGCGCGCACGGTGTACGTGCGCAGGACCGGGCGCCGTTCCTCGGGCAGCGCGCAGTAGGCGGGGTACCACTCGGCGCCGGCGGCCTGCAGCTCGGCCAGCGCCGTCGGGTCGGGCGTCAGGACGAGCTTGACCCGCTGGTCGTCCCCGGCGACGCCGAAGTCCTCGAGCCGCGGGCCGGTGAGCGTGATCCGCACCGTCGAGGGGCCGAGCGGGCGCACGCGGGCGACGACGGTCTCGAAGAACAGCCACTGCGGCAGCTCGGCCACCGCCGCTGCCGGGGCCTCGGTCGTCGTCGTCACGCGGGTCTCCGCTCCGCTCGGGGACGGCCCTCGCGGACCGGTTGTAAGGCAAGGCTAACCTCCCCTCGCTCGCAGGGGGAAGCCCCCTGCCCGAACCGGAGGAGGACCCCGGTGTCCCGACCCCCGCGCCTGCTCGGCGCCCCCCTCGCGCTGGCGGCGGTGCTCGCCGTCAGCGCCTGCGCCGGATCCGGCACCGACGACGAGGCGCAGGCCGCCACGGGCGGCTGGTCGTTCACCGACGACGTCGGCACCACCGTCGAGCTCGACGCCGCGCCGGAGCGGGTGGCCGGCCTCAACGACGTCGCCTCGTCGCTGTGGAACCACGGCATCGAGCCGGTGGCCACCTTCGGCCAGACCTCGGCCGCCGACGACGTCCAGTTCGAGGGCCGCGACCTGTCCGGCGTGGAGATCGTCGGCGAGAGCTACGGGCAGATCGACCTCGAGGCGCTGGCCGCCGCCGACCCCGACCTGATCGTCACCACCGTCTACCCGGTGGACTCGGAGGGGACGCTGGACGAGACCCAGCCCCTCTACGGCTTCGAGTCCCTGGAGCAGCAGGAGCAGGTCGCGCGGATCGCGCCGGTCGTGGCGATCGCCTGGCGCGGCTCGGCCGCCGAGGTCATCGAGCGCACCGCCGAGCTCGCGGGAGCCCTCGGCGCGGACATGGACGGTGACGAGGTGCGCGCGGCCCGGCAGGACTACGAGGAGGCCTCCGCGGCGCTGACCGAGGCCGCCTCCTCCGGGGTCACGGTGCTGCCGGTGGCCGCCTACCCGGACGAGGGCTTCTACATGGCCAAGGCCCCCGACGACCCGTCGCTGCGCCTCTACCAGGACCTCGGCGTGCAGTTCGTCGACCCGGGCGGCGACGGCTACTTCTGGCAGACCGCGAGCTGGGAGCAGGTGCCGCAGTACCGCAGCGACGTCATCCTCTACTCGCTGCGCGGCGCCATGAGCCCCGAGGAGATGGCCGGCCAGCCGACCTACGGCCTGCTGCCGGCCGCGCAGGCGCAGCAGGTCTACCCGTGGGAGTACGTCGGCATGGACCACGCCGCGCAGGCCCGCTACATGGAGCGCCTGGCCGGCTGGCTCGCCGATTCCGACAAGGTCACCTGAGGCGCGAGCGGCGCCGGCGTCTCGGGGACGGGCGCCGGCGCCGGGGCCGGCCGCGGGGCGGTGCGGGCGGTCTGGGCGAGCGCGATGCCGCCGAGCACCACCAGCCCGCCGGCCACCTGCCAACCGCTGAGGACCTGCTCGAGCCACAGCCAGGCGACGACGGAGGCGAACACCGGCTCGACGGTGGCGACCAGCCCGGCCGTCGTCGGCGGCAGGTGGCGCAGCGCGGCGATCGACAGCCAGAAGGGCGTGATCGCCCCGAGGACGACGATCCAGGCCACGAGCACCCACAGCGGCAGCTGCACCGAGCCCAGCGAGACCGGCACCCGCTCCCCGAGCACGCCGGCGTCGAACGACGCGGTGAACGGTGCGACGACGGCCCAGAACAGCGCGGCGGCCACGAACGTCCAGGTCGTGAGCGCGACCGGGTCGCGGGTGGCCGTCCCGCGCTCGCCCATGAGGTAGTAGGTGGCCAGGCAGACCGCGGCGGCCAGCCCGGCGGCGACGCCGAGCGGGTCCAGCGAGCCGCCGCCCTCCCACACCTGCGCGACGAGGACCAGCCCGGACAGCGACAGCGCGAGCGCCACCCAGATCCGGGGGCGCACGGGCTCCCGGCGGACCAGCCGGACCCACAGCGCGATCCCGACCGGCGCGGTCATCTCGAAGACCAGCGCGATGCCGACGGGCAGCCGGCCGATGGCCACGTAGTAGAGGAACTGGGTGAGCGCGACGCCGACCACGCCGAACACGGCGAGGAAGGGCACCTCGCGCCAGGTGATCCGCAGCCGCCGCGGGGAGACCAGCGCCAGCGCCGCCAGCAGCCCGGCCGCCGCCCCGCCGCAGCGCATCGCCGTCAGCCAGGTGGGCGGGACGCCGGCCTGCAGCGCGAGCGTGGAGACGGTGCCGTTGACGGCGAACAGGCCCGCCGCCGCGACGGTGGTCAGGTAGCCGATCGCGGGGCGGCGGGTGTGCGGCACCCGTCCGAGCGTAGCGGTCGTAGCGCCGGACGCCACCTACCGGCGCGTTGCCGGCGGTGCCGTGACCGCGATCACGGCGTGGTGACCACGCCCGCCCGGCGCGTCGCGGTTCCGGCGCCATGATCGCGGTCACGGCACGGGTGGCCCCCAGCGAGGGCGGGCACCCTGGACGGCGTGACCGAACCCCGCCCCCCGTGGTCCCGACGGCGCCGCCGCCTGCTGCTGTGGCTGGGCGCGGGGGCCGTCGTCGGCGGGGCCGGGGCGCTCGTGCTGCCCGCCGAGTTCGGCGTCACCGCTGCCTATCTGGGGGCGCTGTGCGCGTTCCTGCTGGTCGCGGCGGCGGTGGTCTTCGTCGCCTTCCCGGGGCCGGACACCGCCGGCGCGCTGCTGCGGTCGACGCCGGTGGCCGGCGCGGTGCTCGTGGTGGGCGTCCTGGTCGCCCTGTCGGCGGAGGGGCAGCCGCTGTGGTGGGTGGCCGCGGGGGTGGGCGCGGTGTGGCTGGGGTCCGCGGTGTGGCTGGCCCGCTCCGGCTGACCCGCGGGACGCCCCCGGCCCGGGCGGGGCGAGACTGCGGGACGTGCACCTGCCCTCCGCCTGCTACCTCCCGGACGGCGACGGCTACGTCGCGACCGCGCTGACCATCGGCCCCTGGGACCCGGGCCTCCAGCACGCCGGGCCGCCGGCCGCGCTGCTCGCCCGCGAGGTCGAGCGCGCCGGCGGGATCCCCGGCGGGCAGACGGTGCGGCTGGCCTACGACGTCCTCGGGCCGGTGCCGGTGGGCCCGGTGCAGGTGGAGGCGCGGGTGCTGCGCCCGGGCAAGCGGATCGAGCTGGTCGAGGCCACGCTCACCGCGGCGGGACGCACCGCGATGCGGGTGACCGCCTGGCGGATGCGCAGCCGCGACGCGGCCGACACCGCCACGCCCCCGCAGCCGGCCGCCGTCGGCCCGGAGGACGCCCGCCCGGCGGTGTTCGACGTGTTCAGCGAGGAGGTCGCCTACCACCGCGCACTCGACTGGCGGGAGGCGTCGGGCTCGCTCACCGGCACCGGGCCGGCCGCGGCCTGGACCCGGCCGCTGTGCGCGCTGGTCGAGGGCGGGCCGATGACGCCGCTGGAGCACCTGCTGGTCATGACCGACGCGGCCAGCGGCATCTCCGCCGAGCTCCCGTGGGACCGGGCGACCTTCGCCAACGTCGACCTCGTCGTCGCGCTGTTCCGGCAGCCGGCGGGCGAGTGGCTGGGCATGGACGCGACGACGACGATCGGACCCGGCGGCGTCGGGCAGTGCTCGGCCGACCTCCACGACACCACGGGGCGGATCGGCCGCTCGGTCGCCTCGCTGTTCGTCGAGCCGAGGTAGCGGCGGCGGCCGGCCGCACCGGGTTGGATGGGCACCGACCCCTCGAGCAGACCGGAGGACCGGATCCCGCATGGCACCGTTCACCGACCTGCTCGACTGGCTGGCCGGCCGCGGCCTGGAGATCGTGCTGATCGTCCTGGGCTCGGTCCTGGTGGCCCGGTTCACCAGCTGGGTGGGCGACCGGATCACCAGCCGCATCGACGCCCGCTCCACCGGCGGCGACGTGCTGGTCCGCTCCGAGGCGGCCAAGCACCGGCACTCGCTCACCCAGGTCGTCACCTGGACGCTCATCGTGCTCGTCTACGCGGTGGCGGTGTTCTACGTGCTCGACCGCCTCGGCGTCCCGGTCACCGGCCTGGTCGCCCCGGCCACGGTGCTCGGCGTGGGCCTCGGGTTCGGCGCGCAGCGGATCGTCGGCGACGTCCTGGCCGGGTTCTTCCTCATCACCGAGCGGCAGTACGGCTTCGGCGACGTCGTCTCGATCCAGGTCGTCGGCGGCGGCGACCCGGCCGACGGCACGGTCGAGGACGTCACCCTGCGGATCACCCGGCTGCGCTCGGCCGACGGCGAGGTGGTCACCATCCCGAACGGGCAGATCGTCAAGGTGGTCAACCTGTCCCGTGACTGGGCGCGCGCGGTGGTCGACGTCCCGGTGCCGACGACGGCCGACGTCAACCGGGTCAACGAGATCCTCCGCGAGGTGGGCCGGCAGGCCTTCGCCGACGCCGACCTGCGCCGCCTGCTGCTCGACGAGCCGAGCGTGATGGGCGTCGAGAGCATCGACCTCGAGCAGGTCAACGTGCGGGTGGTCGCCCGCACGCTGCCCGGCCGGCAGTTCGAGGTGAGCCGCGACCTGCGCGCCCGGATCGTCCTGGCGTTCGGCCACGCCGGCCTCAACGTCACCCCCGAGCCGGCGCCCGCCCCGGCTCCCGCCCCCGCCCGGCAGGGGGCGCAGCAGTGACCGTCCCCGGCGCCCCGCGCCCCGACGAGCAGCCGGGCGGCGGCGACCCCGCCGGCCGGGGCCGCTTCGGCCTGTCGAACGTCCTGCGCCGCTCGCCGGGGCACATCGGCCGGGCGCGCACCTCCACGCTGGTGCTGGTCGCGCTCTTCCTGGGCCTGGGCGTGCTCTACCTGTACGTGAAGCCACCGGACCCGGCGACCGTCCCGGCCGGCGGCACGACGGAGGTCACCACGCCGGCGCCCGCGCCGGAGACGACGGCACCCCCGACGACCACCGGGCCGGAGCCGACGACGGCACCCCCGACGACCACCGGGCCGGAGCCGACGACGCCGGGCGAGACGCCGGAGGGGACGACGGTGCCGCCGTCCGCCCCGACCACCACCGAGCCGGCCACCCCGACTCTCCCGGTGCCGACCACCCCGCGGCCGACGGGGCCCGCGACGGAGACGCCGACGACGCAGAGCCCGCCGTCCCCCGCCGAGGAGCCCGCGCCGACGACGGGCAGCACCCCCACGACCTGACGCGGCGCGTGGACAGCGCATGTGAACGGCCGTTAACGTCGGGGGCGCAGACCCCACACAGGAGGCACACATGGCGGTGGCCGCGCCGGAGTCGTCGCGCGCCCGGCACGAGGACCTGGTCGCCGAGCTGTGGAAGCGGCTCGCCCGGCGCGCGCTCGGCGGCTCCGAGGCCGCCCGCGCCCGGCACGTCGAGCGCGGCAAGCTGCTCCCCCGCGACCGCGTCGCGCACCTGCTCGACCCCGGCAGCCCCTTCCTCGAGCTCTCGCCGCTGGCCGCCGAGGACATGTACGACGGCGACTCCCCCGGTGCCGGGATCATCACCGGCATCGGCCGCGTCGCGGGCCGTCCGTGCGTCGTCGTCGCCAACGACGCCACGGTCAAGGGCGGCACCTACTACCCGGTGACGGTGAAGAAGCACCTGCGGGCGCAGGAGGTGGCGCTGCAGAACCGGCTGCCCTGCGTCTACCTCGTCGACTCCGGTGGCGCGTTCCTGCCGATGCAGGACGAGGTCTTCCCCGACCGCGAGCACTTCGGCCGGATCTTCTTCAACCAGGCCACGATGAGCGCCCGCGGCATCCCGCAGGTGGCCGCCGTCCTCGGCTCCTGCACCGCCGGCGGCGCGTACGTGCCGGCGATGGCCGACGAGTCGGTGATCGTCCGCGAGCAGGGCACGATCTTCCTGGGCGGCCCGCCGCTGGTGAAGGCCGCCACCGGTGAGGTGGTCAGCGCCGAGGACCTCGGCGGCGGCGACCTGCACAGCCGCGTGTCCGGCGTCACCGACCACCTGGCCGACGACGACGAGCACGCGCTGGAGATCGTCCGCGGCATCGTGTCCACGCTGGCCCCGCCCGCGCCGCCGGCCTGGGAACTGGCGCCGCCGCGGGACGCCGTACGCCCGCAGACCGACCTCTACGACCTCGTACCGGTCGACCCCCGCACGCCCTACGACGTCCGCGACGTCATCACGACGCTCGTCGACGGGGGCGAGCACCAGGAGTTCAAGGCCCTCTACGGGCCGACGCTGGTGACCACCTTCGCCCGGCTGCACGGGCACCCGGTGGGCATCGTCGCCAACAACGGCGTGCTGTTCGGGGAGGCGGCGCTCAAGGGCGCGCACTTCGTGCAGCTGTGCGACCAGCGGCGGATCCCGCTGCTGTTCCTGCAGAACATCACCGGGTTCATGGTCGGCCGCGACTACGAGGCCGGCGGCATCGCCAAGCACGGCGCCAAGATGGTCACCGCCGTCGCCTGCGCCCGGGTGCCCAAGCTGACCGTCGTCATCGGCGGGTCCTACGGCGCCGGCAACTACTCGATGTGCGGGCGGGCCTACTCCCCCCGCTTCCTGTGGATGTGGCCCAACGCCCGCATCTCGGTGATGGGCGGTGAGCAGGCCGCCTCGGTGCTGGCCACGGTCCGCCGGGACGGGCTGGCCGCGCGCGGCACCGACTGGCCCGCGGAGGAGGAAGAGGCGTTCAAGGCGCCGATCCGCGGCCAGTACGAGGCGCAGGGCAACCCCTACTACTCGACGGCGCGGCTCTGGGACGACGGCGTCCTCGACCCCGCCGACACCCGCACCGTCCTCGGCCTGGCGCTGTCCGCGTGCGCGCAGGCCCCCCTCGACGACGTCGCCTACGGCGTCTTCCGGATGTGAGCAGCAGCGTGTTCGACACCGTCCTCGTCGCCAACCGGGGCGAGATCGCCGTCCGCGTCCTCCGGACGCTGCGCCGGCTCGGCATCCGCTCGGTCGCCGTCTACAGCGACGCGGACGCCGGCGCGCCGCACGTCCGCGCCGCCGACGTCGCCTACCGGCTGGGCCCGGCCCCGGCCGCGGAGAGCTACCTGTCGGTCGAGCGGGTGGTCGAGGCCTGCCGGGCCACCGGCGCGCAGGCCGTGCACCCCGGCTACGGCTTCCTCTCGGAGAACCCGGCCCTGGCCGCCGCGCTGGCCGACGCCGGCGTCGTGTTCGTCGGCCCGCCGGCCGAGGCGATCCGGGTCATGGGCGACAAGATCACCGCCAAGAAGACGGTGGTCGCCTCGGGGGTGCCCGTCGTCCCCGGCATCGCCGAGCCCGGCCTCACCGACGACGACCTGGTGGCCGCCGCCCCCGGCATCGGCTTCCCCGTGCTGGTCAAGCCGTCGGCGGGCGGCGGTGGCAAGGGCATGCGGGTGGTCGAGGACGCCGCCGGGCTGCCCCCCGCGCTGGCGTCGGCCCGCCGGGAGGCGCGTGCGGCGTTCGGCGACGACACACTGTTCCTCGAGCGGTTCGTGCAGCGGCCCCGGCACGTCGAGGTGCAGGTCCTCGCCGACGCGCACGGCGCCGTCGTCCACCTCGGCGAGCGCGAGTGCAGCCTGCAGCGGCGGCACCAGAAGGTGGTCGAGGAGGCGCCGTCGCCGCTGCTGGACGTCGCCACCCGCGAGCGGATCGGCGCGGCCGCCTGCGCCACCGCCCGCAGCGTCGGCTACACCGGCGCGGGCACCGTGGAGTTCATCGTGTCGGCCGACCGTCCCGACGAGTTCTTCTTCATGGAGATGAACACCCGGCTGCAGGTCGAGCACCCGGTCACCGAGCTGGTCACCGGCCTGGACCTGGTCGAGCAGCAGCTGCGGGTGGCAGCCGGGGAGCCGCTGTCCTTCACCCAGGACGACGTCGCGCTCACCGGCTGGGCGGTCGAGGCGCGGGTCTACGCCGAGGACCCGGCCCGCGGCTTCCTCCCCACCGGTGGGCGGGTGCTGGCGCTGGCCGAGCCCGAGGGCGCCCGCGTGGACTCCGGCATCGCCGCCGGCACCGTCGTCGGCTCGGACTACGACCCGATGCTGGCCAAGGTGGTCGCCGCGGGCCCCGACCGCGCCACCGCGCTGGCCGCGCTGGACCGGGCGCTCGCGGACACCGCGGTGCTCGGCGTGACCACCAACGTCGGGTTCGTGCGGTCGCTGCTCGCCGAGCCCGCGGTCCGCGCCGGGGACCTGGACACCGCGCTGCTCGACCGGTTCGCCGCCGCCTGGGAGCCGCCCGCCGTCCCCGACGACGCCGTCCTCGCCGCCGCCGCGCACGTGTGGCTGGCCACCTGGGCCGCCGCCGACCCGGCCGACCCGTGGAGCACGCCCACCGGCTTCCGCGCCGGCGCGCCGTCCGCGCCGTTCACCGTCCGGCTGGAGGCCGGCGGGCGGCAGCGGACGGTGACGCTGACCGGCACGCCGGCCGCCGCGCGCGCCGGCCTCGACGGCGCCGACGCCGGCCCGCTGAGCTGCGCGCCCGAGGACGGCGGCCTGGCGCTGGTCCGCGACGGCGTGCGCTCGCACTGCCGGGTGGCCGAGGACGGCGACGCGCTGTTCGTGCACGCCGGCGGCGCGGACTGGCCGCTGCGGCGGGCCCGGCGGCTGGTGCTGCGGCCGGACGCCGCCGCGCACGCCCCCGAGCTGACCAGCCCGATGCCCGGCACGGTGATCGCCACCCCGGCGTCCGGCGGGCAGACCGTCGGCGCGGGTGACCCGGTGGTCGTCGTCGAGGCGATGAAGATGGAGCACACGCTGCGCGCCCCGGCCGACGGCGTCGTCGACCTGCTCGTCGCCCCCGGCGACCGCGTGGCGCTCGACCAGGTGCTGGCCCGGCTGATCCCGGCCTGAGCCGCGGGGCGCAGGATGCCCGGCATGGTGCTGGGGCTGCGTCGACCGGTCGTGCAGGCGCCGATGGCCGGCGGGCCGTCGACGGTGGAGCTGGCCGCGGCGGTGTCGGAGGCCGGCGGCCTGGGATTCCTCGCCGCCGGCTACCGGACGCCGGAGGCGGTGCGCGAGGAGGTCCGCGCCGTCCGGGCGCGGACCGGGGAGCGGTTCGGCGTCAACGTCTTCGTCCCCGGGCCGCCCGCCGACGAGGGTGCCCTGCGCCGCTACGCCGAGCGGCTGCGGCCCGAGGCGCGGCGGTGGGGCGTGGACCTGGGCGAGCCCCACGCCGACGACGACGCGTGGGAGGCCAAGGTCGCGGTCCTCGCCGAGGAGCGGGTGCCGGTGGTGTCGTTCGCCTTCGGCCTGCCGCGGCCGGACATGGTCGCCGCGCTGCACGACGCCGGCGCCACCGTGCTGGTCACCGTCACCTCGCCGGAGGACGCGCTCGCCGCCCGCGACGCCGGCGCGGACGCCCTGGTGGTGCAGGGCGTCGAGGCCGGCGGGCACCGCGGCGGGCTCCGCGACGAGGACGGCGCGGGCGAGTACGGGCTGCTGCCGCTGCTGCGGCTGGTCGCCCGGGCGGTGGACCTGCCGATGGTCGCGGCCGGCGGGATCGCCGACGGCCCCGCGGTGGCCGCGGTGCTCGTCGCCGGGGCGGAGGCCGCGCAGCTGGGCACGGCGTTCCTCCTGTGCCCCGAGGCGGGGACCGGCGCCGCGCACCGGGCGGCGCTGGGCGCCGGCCGGCCGACGGCGCTCACCCGGGCGTTCAGCGGCCGGCGCGCCCGCGGGCTGGTGAACCGCTTCCTCGCCGAGCACACCGCCGCGGCCCCGGCCGCGTACCCGCAGGTCCACCACCTGACGACGCCGCTGCGCGCGGCGGCCCGGCAGGCCGGCGACCCGGAGGCCATCAGCACGTGGGCGGGGCAGGCGTACCCGCTGGCCGAGGCGCTGCCCGCCGGGGAGCTGGTCGCCCGCCTCGCCGACGACGCCGCGGCCGCCCTCGCGCACCCCCGGCCCGGCGCCTCCTGACCTGGCGCTAGGGTTCCGCGCAGGCTCACGAGAGGCAGCGACAAGTACCTGGCTGGCTGCCCGGCAACCTCTCCTCCGTCCGAGGTGCTCCCAGGGGAAGAGCCGGCCGTGCGGCGTCCGCCGCGCGGCAAGACGGAGCCCTCCGTGCGCCGCGGGGTCTCCGCGAGCGAGAGGAGACGGCGCCGTGCCCGACCAGCAGAGCTGGAGCTTCGAGACCCGGCAGATCCACGCCGGGACCAGCCCCGACCCCACGACCGGGGCCCGCGCCCTGCCGATCTACGCGACCACCAGCTACCAGTTCCGCGACGCCCAGCACGCCGCCGACCTGTTCGCGCTGGCCGAGATGGGCAACATCTACACGCGGATCATGAACCCGACGCAGGACGCGCTCGAGCAGCGCGTGGCCTCGCTCGAGGGCGGCGTCGCCGCGCTCGCGGTGGCCAGCGGCCAGGCCGCCGAGACCCTGGCGATCCTCAACGTCGCCGAGGCCGGCAGCCACGTCGTCGCGTCGGCGTCGCTGTACGGCGGCACCTACAACCTGCTGCACCACTCGCTGCCCAAGCTCGGCGTCGAGGTGTCCTTCGTCGAGGACCCCGACGACCCGGAGAACTGGCAGTCGCTGGTCCGCGAGAACACCAAGGCGTTCTACGGGGAGTCGATCGGCAACCCGAAGGGCGACGTCCTCGACATCTCCGCGGTGTCGGAGGTGGCGCACCGCAACGGCGTGCCGCTGATCGTCGACAACACCATCGCCACGCCGTTCCTCGTCCGCCCGCTCGAGCACGGCGCCGACGTCGTCGTCCACTCGGCCACCAAGTACCTGGGCGGCCACGGCACCGCGATCGCCGGGGTCATCGTCGACGGCGGGAACTTCGACTGGACCCGCGGCCGGTTCCCCGGCTTCACCACGCCGGACCCGACCTACCACGGCGTCGTCTACGCCGACCTGGGCGCCCCGGCCTACGCGCTCAAGGCCCGGGTGCAGCTGCTGCGCGACCTCGGCCCGGCGATCAGCCCGTTCAACGCCTGGCTGGTCGTGCAGGGCATCGAGACGCTGTCGCTGCGCATGGAGCGGCACGTGGCCAACGCCCAGCGGGTGGCCGAGTTCCTCGAGGCGCACGACGAGGTGGAGTCGGTGCACTACGCCGGCCTGCCGTCCTCGCCGTGGCACGCCGCCCAGCAGCGCTACGCCCCCCGTGGGGCCGGCGCGGTGCTGGCGTTCGAGATCCGCGGCGGCGTCGAGGCGGGCAAGCGCTTCGTCGAGGCGCTGGAGCTGCACAGCCACGTGGCCAACATCGGCGACGTCCGCAGCCTGGTCATCCACCCGGCGTCGACGACGCACTCGCAGCTCACGCCGGAGGAACAGCGGACCACCGGCGTCACGCCCGGCCTGGTGCGCCTGGCCGCCGGCCTGGAGGGGATCGAGGACATTCTCGCCGACCTCGAGGCCGGGTTCCGCGCCGCGAAGGGCGCCTGACGTGGGCGGGGTGCGGGACCTCCCGGGGTCCCGCACCCCGCCGCGCACCGGCGGGTGGCGCGACGGCGACCCCGCCGGGGACCGGCTGTTCCTCGACCTGGACGGACCGGTCCGGCTCGAACGCGGCGGGGTGCTGCCCGGCGTCCGGGTGGCCTACGAGACCTGGGGCACGCTCGCCCCCGACGGCGGCAACGCGGTGCTGGTCGAGCACGCGCTCACCGGCGACAGCCACGTCACCGGCCCCGCGGGGCCCGGCCACCCGACGCCGGGCTGGTGGGCGTCGCTGGTCGGGCCGGGCGCGGCGCTGGACACCGACCGGTTCTTCGTCGTCTGCGCCAACGTGCTCGGCGGGTGCCAGGGGACGACCGGGCCGTCCTCGACCGCGCCCGACCGCCGGCCGTGGGGGCAACGGTTCCCCGAGGTGACCGTCGGCGACCAGGTGCTGGTCGAGGCGGCGCTCGCCGACACGCTCGGCGTCGACCGCTGGGCCGCCGTCGTCGGCGGGTCGATGGGCGGGATGCGGGCGCTGGAGTGGGCGGTCGCGCTGCCCGACCGGGTGGCCGGGCTGTTCTTCCTCGCCTCGGGCGCGGCGGCCACCGCCGACCAGATCGGCACCCAGACCACCCAGCAGGCCGCGATCCGCGCCGACCCGGTCGCCGGGCTCGGCGTCGCCCGGCGGATCGCGCACCTGACCTACCGCAGCGCGTTCGAGCTGGAGGAGCGGTTCGGCGCGACCGTGCAGGCCGACGGCCGGTTCGCCGTCGCCTCCTACCTCGACCACCACGCCGACAAGCTCACCCGCCGGTTCGACGCCGGCAGCTACCTGGTGCTCACCGAGGCGATGAACACCTGGGACGTCGGCCGCGGCCGGGGCGGGGTCGAGGCGGCGCTGGCCCGGGTGACCGCGCGGGCGGTGGTGGCCGGCGTCGACTCCGACCGGCTCTACCCCCTGGAGCTGCAGCGGCGGGTGGCCGACGCACTCGGCGTGCCGCTGCGGGTGGTGACCTCGCCGTACGGGCACGACGGCTTCCTCATCGAGGCCGGCCCTGTCGGCGCGCTCCTCCGCGAGCTGCTCGACGCCTGACCCGTCCCCCGGTCGAGATCGCGCGATCTCGCACGCTCCCCCGGCCCCGGGCGTGCGAGATCCCGCGATCTCGACAGACTGGGGCCGTGGACGACGACCTCGACGCCCTCCGGCTGGCCTGCGACCGCGCCCTGACCGGCCACGGACCCCAGCGCGCCGCCGACCTGCTGGCCAGCATCCCGCCGGACACCGCGCTGGACCGGTACGGCGCGGGCGGCGTCGTCGCGGAGCTCGAGGCGGAGGTCGCGCGGCTGCTGGACAAGCCGGCCGCGGTCTACCTGCCCAGCGGGACGATGGCCCAGCAGGCGGTGCTGCGGGTGCACGCCGGGCGCAGCCGCCGGTCCACCGTCGTCGCCCACCCCGAGTGCCACCTGTTCCGGCACGAGGGCGGCGCGCTGGCGCGGCTGCAGGGCCTGGTCGAGCGGCCGGTCGGCGACCGGCACCGGATGCTGCTGCGCGCCGACCTCGACGGCGTCGCCGAGGCGCCGGCCGCGCTGGTGGTGGAGCTGCCGCAGCGGGACCTGGGCGGTCCGCTGCCGCCGTGGGACGACGTCGTCGAGCAGGCCGCGTGGGCGCACGACGTGCACTCGGTGGCCCACCTCGACGGCGCCCGGCTGTGGGAGGCCGCCGCCGGCTACGAGATGCCGCCGGCCGACGTCGCGGCGCCGTTCGACACCGTCTACGTCAGCTTCTACAAGGGGATCGGCGCGCTGGCCGGGTGCTGCGTGGCCGGGCCCGCGGACGTCGTCGCCGAGGTCCGGGAGTGGCGCGGGCGGATGGGCGGCACGCTGTTCGGCCTGTGGCCGGGCGCGGCCTCGGCGCTGTCGTGCCTGCGCCGCCGGCTGCCGCTGTTCCCCGCCTACCTGGAGCGGGCGCGGGAGGTGGCCGAGACCGTCCGCGGCCTGCCCGGGGTGCGCGTGGTGCCCGACCCGCCGCAGACACCGATGCTGCACCTGCTGCTGTCGACCACCCCGGACGCCTTCGGCGCCGCCGCCCGCGCGCTGGCGGAGGAGGGGCTGTGGACCTGGGCGCAGGCGGGCGTCACCGGCGACCCGACCGTGGTGCGCGTGGAGCTCCCCGTGGGCGACGCGACGCTGGCGCTGTCCCTCGACGAGGTCCGCGACACGGTCGCCCGCCTCGCCGGCGCCCTCTGAGGTGACGTGAGGGAACGGCCGCCCTCCAGGGGCCCGCGCCGAGCATGCGAGGCGTGGGGGGAAGGGCGGTCCTTCGTCAGTCCGCGGCGTCGCCGGGGGTGTAGCCGGCCGGGGGCAGCGGACGGCGCACCACCGGCCGCACCTTCCGCGCCGCCTCGAGCCGCTCGGTGTAGCTGGCCGCGTTGAGCCGGATGTGGGTGAGGTCGTCGTCGGTGGTCGGCCGCAGCACCCGCGCCGGGACGCCGGCCACCAGCGACCCCGGCGGCACGACCGTGCCCTGGGTGACGACGGCGCCGGCGGCCACGATCGAGCCGGCGCCGATGTGCGCGCCGTTCATGACCACGCTGCCCATGCCGACCAGCACGTCGTCGTCGACGCGGGCGCCGTGCAGGACGACGCGGTGCCCGACGGTGACGCCGCGGCCGACGAGGAGCGGGAAGCCGGGGTCGGAGTGCAGCGTGCTGCCGTCCTGGATGTTCGAGCCCTCGCCGATCTCGATGACCTCGGCGTCGGCCCGGGCGACCGCGCCGTACCAGATGCTGGCGCGCGGCCCCATGGTGACCGCGCCGACCACCACCGCCGTCGGCGCGACGAAGGCCTCCTCGTCGATGGCCGGGGCGCCGAAGGGCAGTTCCGCGATGTAGTTGTCCGCCACGGCGTCCACCCCAGCACACCCGGAGCCCGGTCGGCGCGGGCAGGATCCTCCCCGTGCCCGCTTCCCTGCCGCCGCTGCCCACCACGGTCGTCGGGAGCCTGCCCCAGCCCGGGTGGCTCATCGACCACGAGCGCCTGGCACACCAGTTCCCGCCCCGGGTGCGCGCCCGGGAGCTGTGGCGGCCGGCGCCGGACCTGCTCGAGGAGGCGCAGGACGATGCGACGCTGCTGGCGGTCCGCGCCCAGGAGGCGGCCGGCCTGGACCTGGTCGGCGACGGCGAGCAGCGGCGGGAGTCCTACTCCAACCACTTCGCCACCGCGCTGGACGGCGTCGACGTCGACACCCCCGGCACCGTGCTCAACCGCTCGGGCCGGCCGATCCCCGTGCCCCGGGTGGTCGGCGAGCTCCGCCGCCGCGGCCCGATCCAGGCCCGCGACGTGCGGTTCCTCCGCGCCGCCACCGACCGGCCGGTCAAGATCACGCTGCCCGGCCCGTTCACCATGGCCCAGCAGGCGGCCGACGAGCACTACGGCGACGACCGGGCCCTGGCGCTGGCCTACGCCGACGTCGTCCGCGAGGAGATCGCCGACCTGTTCGCCGCGGGCGCCGACGTCGTGCAGATCGACGAGCCGTGGCTCCAGGCCCGGCCCGAGGTGGCCCGCCGGTACGGCGCCGAGGCGGTGACCCGCGCCGTGGAGGGCGCGCCCGGCCCGGTGCACCTGCACCTGTGCTTCGGCTACGCGGCCATGGTGAGCGAGCGCCCCGAGGGCTACTCGTTCCTGCCCGAGCTCGCCGACACCCCGGTCGACACGGTCTCGGTGGAGACGGCGCAGGCGCACCTGGACCCGGCGCAGCTGCAGCCGCTGCGCGGCAAGGGAATCGCCCTCGGCGTGCTGGACCTGTCCACGCCGGAGGTGGAGACGCCGGAGGTGGTGGCCGACCGCGTCCGGCGGGCCCTCGACGACGTCGACGTCGACCGGCTGGTCCTCACCAGCGACTGCGGCCTGAAGTACCTGCCGCGGGCCTCCGCCGAGGGCAAGATGCGGTCGCTCGCCCGGGCGGCGGAGGTGCTGCGCGCGGAGCTGTCGTGAGCGCCCGGCAGGGGCCAGGATCCCCGTCGTGACCCCGCCGACCGACCTGCCGGTCCTCGCCTTCTCCGATCAGGCCGCGTTCGAGGCGTGGCTGGAGGCCGAGCACGCCACCGCCCCGGGCCTCTACGTGAAGCTGGCCAAGAAGGGGGCCGGCGTCCCCTCGCTCACCTACGCCGAACTCGTGGAGTCGGTGCTGTGCTTCGGGTGGATCGACGGCCGGTCCAACCGCCTCGACGAGCGGTGGTACCTCATCCGCGTGACGCCGCGGCGGCCGCGCAGCGTGTGGTCGCAGAAGAACGTCGACGCCGTCGCCGAGCTCACCGCGGCCGGCCGGATGCGCCCCGCGGGGCTGGCCCAGGTCGAGGCGGCCCGGGCCGACGGCCGCTGGGACCGCGCCTACGCGGGCCCGGCCACCATCACCGTCCCCGACGACCTCGCCGCGGCACTGGCCGCCGAGCCCGCCGCGGAGCGGGCCTTCGCCGCGCTCGGGGCGCAGGACCGCTACTCCGTCCTCCACCGGGTGCAGACCGCGGCCACCCCGGCGACCCGCGCGAGGCGGATCGCCGCGGCGGTGGCGCAGCTGGCCGGGGGCTGAGGATCAGCCCACCAGCGGGTCGGCGTCCTCCGGGGCCACCGAGGGCCGCTCCTGCCAGAAGCGGGCGTCGCGCCACCGCCACAGCAGCATGAGCACGATCCCGGCGACCATGATCCCGACGCCGATCACCAGCGGCGGGCCGAGGCCGAGCCAGGCCTGGCCGGTGTAGCTGTTCTCCGGGTCGGCGAGGTCGCGCACGGAGAGCACCAGCAGCCAGCCGAGCATCGCCGCCCCGGCCAGGGGGCCGACGCCGAGCAGCAGCGCGTCGCGCAGGCTGCGGACCAGCCGGCGGCGGAAGTACCAGGCGCAGGCCAGGCCGGTGAGCGCGTAGTACAGCGCGATCAGCAGCGACAGCGCGGTGATCGAGTCGAACAGCGCGTTCTCGCTGACCAGGTGCACGCCCACGTACCAGGCGACCGCCACGCCGGCGACCCACCAGGTGGAGACGTCCGGCGTCCGGAACCGCTCGGACACCGACCCGAACCGCGCCGGCAGCGCCGCCCGCCGCGCCATCGACAGGCCGGTGCGCGAGGCCGGGATGATCGTCGTCTGCGTGGAGGCGATCGCCGAGGTGGCGACGGCGGCCAGCACCACCCAGTCCCAGCCCCCCAGCGCCTGCGTGGACAGCAGCGCGAAGACCGCCTCCTCCTCGTCGGCGTTGCCGGCCAGCCACGTCGTCCCGGCGAAGGAGACGACGGCGACCGCGACGCCGACGTAGGTGAGCAGCAGGACGACCGTCGACAGCACGCCGGCCCGGCCCGGGGCGACCCGCGGGTCGGCGGTCTCCTCGGTCAGGTTGACCGCGGACTCCCAGCCCCAGTAGGCGAAGACGCCGAGCAGGAGACCCCCGGTCAGCGCCGCCCCGCCGGCGCCGAAGGGGTCCAGCCAGTCCCAGGACGGCGTCAGCCCGCCGAACGGCGAGTCGCCCCGGACGCCGCGGACGACCGCGACGACCGCGAACGCCAGCAGCGCCGCGGTCTGGGCGAGGATCAGCCCGTCCTGCAGCCGGGCGGAGATCTCCGTGCCGAGCACGCAGATCGCCGACATGACGACGACCAGCAGCACGCTCAGCGCGACGACCGCGGGCGTGGAGTCGGCCAGGGCGTCGAGGCCCAGCACGAGCAGGGTGAACCGGACGCCGACCTCGGCCAGCGACCCGACCACCAGGACGCCGGTCATCGTGATCGCCCAGCCGCCGATCCAGCCCGCCGTCGGGCCGAAGGCGCGGGTCACCCAGGAGAACGTCGTCCCGCAGTCGGGGTCGGCCCGGTTGAGCGCGGCGAACGCGCCGGCGATGAGCAGCATCGGTACAAACGACGCCAGCATCACCCCGGGGGCGTGCACCCCGACCAGGGCGACGACGGGGCCGATGACCGCCGCCAGCGAGTAGGCCGGCGAGGTCGCGGCCAGGCCGATGACGAGCGAGTCGAGGAAGCCGATGGCCTCGGGCCGCAGGGCGGGTTCCTCACGCGGCAGTGCCCGGGTCACGGAGGGCAACGCTACGGCCCCTCCGCGGGCGCAGCGCGCCCGACGGGCGCCTAGGCCACGCGGACGGCGCCGCGGTACCCCGACTGGTCCACGCTGGTCACGGCGACCGGCTGGCCGTAGGTGCGGGCGTGCACCATCTTCCCGTCGCCGATGTAGAGGCCGACGTGGCTGACCGGCGAGTAGAAGTAGACGATGTCGCCGGGCATGAGGTCCGCCCGTGCCACCGGCGTCCCCATCGTCGACTGCGCCTTGCTCGAGTGCGGCAGCGCGATGCCCGCGGCGGCGTAGGCGTAGGAGGTCAGCCCGGAGCAGTCGAAGCCGTCGGGCCCGGAGGCGCCCCAGACGTAGGGGTCGCCGAGCTGGGCCAGCGCCGTCTGCACGGCGATCGCGGCGGCGGGGCCGGGTGCGGCGGCCGCGGCGGCGGCGGCCGACGGCGCGTCGAGGACCGGGCCGGCCAGCGCGGTGGTGACGCGGGCCTGCTCGGCGGCCGACAGCCGCTCGAAGTCGGCCTCGTACGCGTCGGCCTGGGCCTGGGCCTGCGCCTGCTGGTCGTGCAGCGCGGTGAGCGCGGCGGTGGCCTCGGCGGCCGCGGCGTCGGCGTCGGCCCGGGCCTGCTCGGCCGCGGCCTGGGCGGCGGCCACCTCGGTGAGGACGCCGTCGGTGTGCTCGGCGATGAGGTCGATCATGGTCATCTGGGCGACGAGGTCGTCGGCGGAGTCGCTGCCCAGGAAGGCGGCCACGCGGGAGCGGGTGGTGCCGGTGTAGCCGCTCTGCGCGATGGCGCGGATGGCCGGGGCGTACTGCGCGAGCGTCGCCTCGGCGGTGTCGGCGGCCGCGTCGGCGGCGGTGGCGGCCTGCTGCTGGGCGGCGACCGCCAGCTCGGCCTGGTGCACCTGCTCGTCGAGGGCGGTCAGCTGCCGGCCGGCCTCCTCGACCAGCTGCGCGGCCTCCGCGGCGGTGGCGGGCGGCGTGCCCGGCTCGGCGGAGGCGGACGAGGGGGCGAGCACGAGGGCCACCAGGCCGGTGGCGGCGACGACCGCGCCCGTCCAGCGCCGTCCCGTCGTCCGGTTGCGCTGCACGATCGGCCTCCCCCTGCCGCCTCCCGGCGGCGCTCCCCGTGGTCTCGTCGGTACGGACCGTAGGGAGGAGGTCAGCGGAGCGTGCGCAGGGCGCGCGGTTCCCGGGGCCGGCGGGACCCCACGCGCCCCGTCCGTCCCACCCGCCCCGGCCGTACCGCGAGGAGGCCGGTCCTGTCAGGGGGAGGTGCTGCGGCGGCGGTCGGGGGCGAGCGGGACCAGCGCGTCGGACACCGCGCCGGTGACGAGGGAGTAGACGGCCTTGCCGGCGACGTCGACGACGCGGTCCTGCCGCGACCAGGTCCACGGCGGGTCGCCGACCCCGGTGGCGTTCTCCAGCGTCTGGTCGGTGGCCAGCCGGACGGAGGTGTGCCAGGCCGAGGCGCGCCAGCCGCGCAGGCCGCTGGCCGACCAGATCCCCCGGAGCGCACCGACGGCGGCGCCGGTGCCCCAGTGCATGAGGTGGTTGCGCACGAACGGCCGCTCGGACCCGGGCGGCCGGCGCCGGGTGGCCAGCGCGGTGAGCGTGCGGGCCGGCACGTAGGAGTCGGGCCGGCCGGTCACCCGCTGCTCGGCCTTCGTGACCAGGGTCATCGCCGCGGTGCCGGCCAGTCCGGCCAGGGCACCGCGCACCGCCGCTCGTCCCAGCATGCGAGGCCGGGTACCCCGCGGGGCGGGCGCCGAACGGCGCCCGCCCCGCGGGTCGGTCTGTCCGGGCCGGCTCTGGCAGCGGCCGACTCCGTCCGGGCCGGCTCAGCCGGCGAGCGGCTCCTCGGCGTCGAGCCCGGCGACGCGCTGCAGGTCGCGCAGGACGGCGGACAGCTCGTCGGCGGTCCACGGCTCGCAGCAGTCGCAGCCGTCCTCGTCGAAGCAGCGCAGGCCCAGCGTGCCGCCGGCCTGGTCCTCGTCGATGGAGAGGTGCCCGCCGACGGGCGAGCGGTGGCAGGCGCAGGCCGAGGCGCACAGCCCGATGCCCCACCCGGAGACGACGACCGTGCGGCCGTCGTCCCAGATCTTGCCCACCTGGAACACCGAGGGCTTCTGGTTGCGGGTCATGGCGTGCTCCCCTCGCGCCCCCGGGACCCGGAGGCTCTCTGCGGTTCGCCGGAAAAATATCCGGGATCCGTGTTTGAGGGGAGCAGCCGTGCGGTATGGGTGCTCCTTTTCACTCCTGCGTCACAGCGGCCCCACGCGCCCCCGTCCGGGACGCTGCTCATCGCCGGTGCGGGCCCCCGGGTCTTCCTCGCGGTCCCGGGGTGCTGCAGGGCTCCGGGACGGCGAACTCGACCCGAGGAGCGGGCCGACGGCGTCTAGCTGGCCGGGGACACCGAGCTCATGTTGAAGTCCGGCACGCGCACCGGCGGCATCGCGGCGCGGGTGAACCAGTCGTTCCACTCGCGCGGCAGCGTCCGCTCGGTGCGCCCGACCTCGCCGATCCGCGCCAGCAGGTCCACCGGCGACTCGTTCCACCGGAAGTTGTTCACCGCGCCGGTGACCTCGCCGCCCTCGACGAGGAACACGCCGTCGCGGGTCAGGCCGGTGAGCAGCAGCGTCTGCGGGTCGACCTCGCGGATGTACCAGAGCGTGGTCAGCAGCAGCCCGCGGTCGGTGGCGGCGACCATGTCCTCCAGGGACGCCGTCGCGCCGGGCTGCTCGAGCAGCAGGTTGTCGACGGCGGCCACCGCGGGCGCCGTCGTCTTCAGCGCCCAGGCCCGCGGCCGGATCAGGTTGGTGAGGACGCCGTCGCGGATCCAGTCGACGGCGGGCGTCGCCATCCCGTTGTCGAACACGCTGGCCGAGCCGGACGAGGTGCTCACCACCTGGAACGGCGCCGTCTCCAGCCCGGGGGCGTGCGGGTCGCTGCGCAGGGTCAGCGGGAGCTGGGCCAGCCGGTCGCCGATCCGGTTGCCGCCGCCGGCCTTGGCGTAGACGTTGCGGCCCTCGTCGGCGTCGCGGGCCTCCATCGTCCAGTAGGCGTAGATCATCAGGTCGCTCACGGCCGAGGGCGGCAGCAGCGTCTCGTACCGCCCGGCCGGCAGCTCGACGCGCCGCTGCGACCAGCCGAGCTTGCGCTCCACGTCGGCGGCGAGGCCGGCCACCGACACGTCGCGGAAGTCCCGGGTGCCGACGCCGGACCACACCGACCGCGCGAAGTCGCTGCTCTTGCCGTTGAGCTCGACCCGGCCGCTGGGCTGGTCGGTGCGCAGGCGCAGGCCGGTCGAGGTGCCCACGTACGTCGTCGTCAGGGCGTGCTCGGCGTAGCCGAACAGCAGGTCGCCGCGGTCCCGCGCGGCCCCGAACGCCTCCCCCAGCGCCGGCGCGAAGTCCGCGAACACCTCGATCGAGGTCTCTGCGGGCTCGGCGTCCCAGTCCCCCGCACCCGGCGGCGTCTCGCTGACCAGCGGCACCGCGTCCTCGGCCGGGCCGGCGTCGCGGGCGGCCTGCTCGCTGGCGGCGACCAGCTCGGCGACGTCGGGCGTGCCGGTCCGCGCGACCGTGCCGGTGGCCATCCCGGCGCCGCCGTCGACGAACGACACGACGACGACCTGGCGCGAGCGCATCGCCCCGTTCGTCGTGAGGCTGTTCGACGCCCACCGCAGGTTGGCCTCGGTGCTCTCGACGACGTAGGCGACGCAGCCGTCGGCGGTCGAGGCGGCCAGCGCCTTCTCGACCAGCTGCTGCGCGGTCAGCTGGCTCATCGCCCGCCCTCCTGGACCGTGTTGAGGATGGTGACGCCCTCGAAGAGCGCGGCCGGGCAGCCGTGGCTGACCGGCGCGATCTGCCCGGGCTGGGCCTTGCCGCAGTTGAACGCGCCGCCGAGGCGGTAGGTCGAGGCGCCGCCGACGGCGCGCATCGAGCCCCAGAAGTCCGTCGTCGTGGCCTGGTAGGCGACGTCGCGCAGCTGCCCGGCCAGCCGCCCGCCCTCGATCCGGTAGAAGCGCTGGCCGGTGAACTGGAAGTTGTAGCGCTGCATGTCGATCGACCAGCTCTTGTCGCCGACGACGTAGATGCCGCGCTCGACCCCGCCGATCAGCCCCGCGAGGTCCGGCCCGTCGGCGGCCGGCTGCAGCGAGACGTTGGCCATCCGCTGCACCGGGACGTGCCGCGGCGAGTCGGCGAACGAGCAGCCGTTGGAGCGGGCCATCCCGCCGAGCCGGGCGGTGTTGCGGTCGACCTGGTAGCCGACCAGCACGCCGTCGCGGACGATGTCCCACTGCTGGGCCTCGACGCCCTCGTCGTCCCAGCCGATGCTCGACAGGCCGTGCTCGACCGTGCGGTCGCCGGTGACGTGCATGAGCTCCGAGCCGTAGCGCAGGCTGCCCAGCCCGTCGACGGTGGCGAACGACGTGCCGGCGTAGGCGGCCTCGTAGCCCAGCGCCCGGTCCAGCTCGGTGGCGTGGCCGACGGACTCGTGGATGGTCAGCCAGAGGTTGGAGGGGTCGACGACGAGGTCGTAGCGGCCCGGCTCCACCGACGGCGCCTTGGTCTTCTCCCGCAGCAGCTCGGGGATCTGCGCGAGCTCGGCGTCCCAGTCGACGTGGTCCCCGGTCAGGTACTCCCAGCCGCGGCCGGCCGGCGCGGCGAGGGTCCGCATGCTCTCGAACGCGCCGGTGCCGCGGTCGACGGTGAGCGCGGTGAACTCCGGGGAGATGCGCACACGCTGCTGGCGGGTGCGGGTGCCGTTGGTGTCGGCGTAGTACTTCTGCTCCTTGACGTGCATGCACCCGGACTGCACGTGCTCGACGCCGTCGGCGGCCAGCAGCCGCTCGGACAGCTCGGTGAGCAGCGCGGTCTTCTCGGCGTCGGGCACCTCGAACGGGTCGACGTCGTAGGACGACACCCAGGAGCCCTCGTGCTGCGGCTCGGGGGCGAGCTCGACCCGGTCGGTGGCCAGCGCCGCCGATACCTGCGCGACGGCGACCGCCTGCTCGGCCAGCCGCACCGCCTCGGCCGCGGTGAGGACGACGCCCGCGGCGAACCCCCAGGTGCCCTCGTGCACCACGCGGACGGCCAGGCCCAGGTCCTCGCCGTCGGCCAGGGCCTCCAGCCGCGCGTCGCGCAGGCTGATCGACTGGGTGCGGATGCGCTCCACCCGGATGTCGGCGTGCTCGCAGCCGAGGTCGACCGCGCGGGTCAGCGCCGCCTCGGTGAGCGCGGACAGGGGCAGGGCGAGGAAGGACTCGTCGACGTCGCGGGGCTGCACCACCGCCCCTGTCTACCAGCCGGGTCCTCCCCGCCCCGCCCTCAGTGCAGGTGCCGCTGCCAGTCCGCGGGCACCCGGCCGGCGGGCCCGGGCGCCGGCTGGCCCACCGGGTGCGAGGTCGGCGGTGCCAGCCGGAGGTCCCCACCGAACTCCCCGGCGGCGTAGTCCCAGGTCCAGTCCTCACCGGGCTCGAAGCTCTGCGCGATCCGGTGCCCGGTGACCGCGGCGTGCGCCGAGGCGTGCTGCGACGGCGAGGAGTCGCAGCAGCCCACGTGGCCGCAGGCGGCGCAGCGGCGCAGGTGGAACCACCACCCGCCGGTGGCGTCGCAGTCGGCGCAGCCGGTGCCGCTCGGCGGGACGGACGGATCGACCTGGCTCATCGGGCTCCTCCTGGGTCCTGCGACGGGTCCTCCCGGGAGGCACCCTCCCGCGGCCGGCGACCCGCCGACAAGGCCGGCCGGGTTGCAGGACGACGGCTGACGGGTAGCCGCCCGGGCATGACCGCCGACCCGGGCAGCGCCGACCGCAGCACCGCGCCGACCGACGAGAGCACCTCCGACGTCACCCTCACCTTCGGCGGCAACGCGACGACGCTGCTGCGGCTGGGCGGGTTCACCCTGCTCACCGACCCGAACTTCGTCCGGCGCGGCGAGCGCGTCTACCTGGGCAAGGGGCTGTTCGCCAGGCGGCTGACCGACCCGGCGCTGCTGCCCGAGGACCTGCCCGACCTCGACGCCGTCCTGCTGTCCCACCTGCACGGTGACCACTGGGACCGGGTCGCCTACGCGACCATCGACAAGGCCACGCCGGTCGTCACCACCCCGGCGGCCGCGCGCACGCTGTCCTCGCGCGGCTTCTCGGCGACGGCGGACCTGCGGCCGTGGCAGGTGCACGAGGTCAGCCGCGGCGAGGAGACGCTGCGGATCACCTCGGTGCCCGGCGTCCACGGCCCCGGCCCGCTGGCCCGGGTGCTGCCGCCGGTGATGGGCAGCGTGCTGGAGCTGCTCCGCGACGGCGAGGTGTCCTGGCGCGGGTACGTCACCGGCGACACCCTGTTCCGGCCGTGGCTGGGCGAGGTGCTGGAGCGCTGCGGGCCGCTCGACGTCGTCGTCCCGCACCTGGGCGGCACGAAGGCGCTGGGCGTCACCGTGACCATGGACGGCCGGCAGGGCGCCGACCTGGTGGAGCTGCTGAAGCCGCCGGTGACCGTGCCGGTGCACTACGACGACTACGACCGGTTCGCGTCGCCGCTCGGCGACTTCGTGCGGGAGGTCGCCGAGCGGCGGGCGCCCGGGCAGCTGCGGACCGTCGTGCGCGGGGAGACGATCTCGCTGCGCGCCTAGGAGGCCGCGCACCTGGAAGGCGTCGCACCTAGAAGGCCGCGCACCTGGAAGGCCGCGCACCTGGAAGGCCGCGCACCTGGAAGGCCGCGCACCTAGAAGGCGTCGCCCGTCCGCCAGGCCATCTCCTGGAGGGTCAGGGTGTTGCCGTCCGGGTCGGCGATCGCCGCGTACTTCACCCCGCCCCCCACGTCCACCACGGGCCCGACGTCGGCACCGCGGCTCACCAGGTCCGCACGGGCCTGCTCGATGTCGGCGACGACGAGGTGCAGCGCCCGCACCGAGCCGGGAGTGCCCTCGTAGGCCGCCAGGCCGGTGCCGAAGCCGACGGAGCAGGCCGAACCCGGAGGGGTCAGCTGGACGACCCGCACGCCGTCGGCCGGCCGCACGTCGACGTCGACGGTGAAGCCCAGCCGGTCGGCGTAGAAGGACTTCGCCCGGTCGACGTCGGCGACGGGGATCGGCACGAGCTCGAGCTTCATCTCCACGGCGTGTTCAGCCACGCGCGAGCACCTCGTCGAGGCGCTCGTAGCCCTCGACGACGCCGACCTCCATGCCGCTGGCGAGCATCGCGTCGCGGTCGGCGAACGAGTCGCACAGCGAGGTGGCGGTGAGCCGGGTCCGGCCGTCGCCGAGGTCCTCGAGCACGAGCTTCTCCAGGGCGACGCCGTCGGGCTGCCCCTCGAAGGTGAACGTCTGCACGATCAGCTCGTCGGGCCGGACCTCGTGGAAGGAGCCGTGGAACGCGTACTCGCCGTCGGCGTCGCTGTGCACGTAGCGGTAGGAGCCGCCGGTGCGGCAGTCGTAGCGGTCGATGCGCATCTCCAGCCCGCGCGGGCCCATCCACTGCACGAGCAGGTCCGGGTCGGTGTGCGCGCGGAACACCTTGCTGCGCGGGGCGTCGAACTCCCGGGTGATGCGGATCAGCGGGACCTCGGGGTCGGCGGCGATCTGCGTCTGACGCGTGCTGGTGGTCATGACCGGTTCTCCTCCTGCGCGATGGGCGGGGAGACGTCGTCCGGCATGGACCGGAGGACGTCGTCGAGGCGGCGGTAGCGCTCCTCGGCCTGGCGCCGGTAGCGCTCGATCCACTTCGTCATCAGGTCGAACACCTCCGCCTCCAGGTGCACCGGGCGGCGCTGGGCCTCCCGGCTGCGGCTGACCAGGCCGGCGTCCTCGAGCACCTTCAGGTGCTTGGAGACCGCCTGCACGGTCACGTCGTAGGGGGCGGCGAGCTCGCCGACCGTCGCGTCGCCGATCGCGAGCCGCGCGACCATGTCGCGCCGCGTCGGGTCGGCCAGCGCCGCGAACACCCGGGAGAGCGGGTCTGCCGCCACCAGCGACCTCCTTCGTCAACCTCTCGGTTGAACACAACGGTAGGGTCGGCAGACTCCCTTGTCAACCGATCGGTTGAGCAGCCCAGGAGCCCGGCGGGTGGCCGGGCAGGTCGAGGTCGGCGACGACGCCGGAGTGGTCGCTGGCCCAGACGCCGGCGACCGGCTCGTCCAGCACCCGGGCGCAGGAACGGACCTGCAGCGTCGGCCCGTGCGCGCCGCTGCGCACGAGGACCCAGTCGATGCGCCGGCTGACCGCCGTGGCCACCTCGCCCGCCCGCACCAGCGGGTTCCGGGCGTCGAAGGTGAACCCGGGATCGGCCGGGTGCAGGGTCTCCCAGGCGTCCTGGAAGCAGACGCTCGTCCCCTCCAGCGACCGGCGTCCGCGCAGGAACTGCGCGCTCGCCGCGTCCGGGGTCGCGTCGAGGTCGCCGAGGAGGACGGCGTGGTCCACCCTGCCGGCCCGGCGCTCGACCGCCCGCGCGGCGGCGAGGGCCTGCTGCTCGCGTTCGAACTCGAACCCGAACTGCCAGCTCGGCTTGTGGTGGGCGACCAGCACGCGGCCGACCGCGGTGTCCACCTCGGCGAGCAGCGTCGCGCACCAGGGGAGGTCGTGCGCCCGCGGCGTGCAGCGCTGGTCGACCTCCTCGACCACGCGGTGCGGCGCCCGCGTGGCCAGCACGCCGCCCACCCCGTCGTCGGCGGCCCGGGAGAAGGGGGTCATGTGATACCCGGGGCCGAGCAGCTCCTCCACGGTGCCGTCCGCGACGGGCACCTCCTGCAGCGCGACGACGTCGGCGGCCAGCCGGCGCAGCGTCTCCGCGACCAGGGCGCTGCGCCGGGCCCAGTCCGGGTTGGCCGGCCCGAGCACGTTCATGGTCAGGACCCGCAGGGACGCCGCCATGCGGCGCAGTCAACCGCCGCGCGCCCCGGTCCTCCAGCCCCGCGGGCGCCTCAGCCGGCCAGCCGGGCCGCCCGCTCGGC
Source organism: Geodermatophilus sp. SYSU D00525 (assembly GCF_054050475.1). NCBI lineage: Bacteria > Bacillati > Actinomycetota > Actinomycetes > Geodermatophilales > Geodermatophilaceae > Geodermatophilus > Geodermatophilus sp. SYSU D00525. The sequence goes on along the minus strand of NZ_JBJGZK010000023.1, from coordinate 40,045 downwards.
GACCTCGGTGCGCAGCGCGTCGACGTCCACGGTGGTGACCGCGCCGCCGGCGACCACCTGACGGCCGCCGACCCAGACGTCGCGGACCAGCCGCGAGGCGCCCGACCAGACGAGGTGCGTGAGCAGGTCGGTCTCGTCCCCGACCGGCTCGAAGCCGAGGTCCCGGGTGTCCACGTGCACGAGGTCCGCGCGCCGGCCCGCCTCGACCTGGCCGAGGTCGGGGCGGCCGATCGCTGCGGCGGCCCCGCCGGTGGCCAGCCAGAACGCCTCCGCCGCGGTGAGCGCCGTGGCCGAGGACTCGCGCAGCCGCGCCAGCCCCGCGGCCAGGCGGACGTCGGCGAGCAGGTCCAGGCCGTCGTTGGACGCCGGCCCGTCGGTGCCCAGGCCCACCCGGATCCGGCGGTCGAGCATCGCCCGGACCGGCGCGATGCCGCTGGCGAGCTTGGCGTTGCTGGCCGGGCAGTGCGCGACGGCGACGTCGTACTCGGCCCACAGCTCCAGGTCGGCGTCGTCGAGGTGCACGCAGTGCGCGGCCAGCACCCGCCCGCCCAGGACGTCGTGCGCGGCCAGCAGCGCGGGCACCGACAGCCCGTGCGCCGCGAGCAGGCCGTCGCCCTCGGTGGCGGTCTCGGCCACGTGCAGGTGCAGGTGCATCCCGTGCTCGCGGGTGAGCTCGGCGGCGCGGCGCAGCAGGGGCAGCGGCACGGTGTAGGCCGCGTGCGGGCCCAGGCCGTACTCCACCAGGCCGTCGGCGTCGGCGTGCCCGGCCAGGTCCACCGCGGCGGCCATCTGCTCCTCCAGCGGCGGCATGCCCGGCAGCGGCACCATCGGCGCCGCGACCACCGCCCGGGCGCCGGTGGCCCCGACCGCCGCGGCGATCCGCTCGGGCGAGAAGTACATCTCCACGCTGGCGGTGACCCCGCCGCGCAGCATCTCCGCCGACGCGGCGGCCATCGCCACCTCGACGTCGTCGCCGGTCAGCCGGGCCTCCCGCGGCCACATCACCTCGCGCAGCCAGCGGTCCAGCGGCAGCCCCTCGCCCTGGCCGCGGAACAGCACCATCGGCGCGTGCGAGTGGGCGTTCACCAGCCCCGGCACGAGCAGGCCGGGCAGCGCCACGACCTCGGCGTCCCCGGCCGGCGGGGCGTCGGCGGCCGCGCCGGCCCACGCGATGCGCCCGTCCTCGACGTCGACGACGGCGTCCGGGACGACGGTCCCCGCCCGGTCCCCCACGACGACGGCCCGGGCGGTGAGGCGCTGACGCATGGCGGCACGCTAGCCCCATCCGTCCCGGCCGTCCGGGCAGCGCTCCGAGGTCCGGGCGACGTCCGGATGCCGCCCGTACCGTGGGGACCATGTCCTTCCTGGCCGCCGCGGCATCCTCCGACCAGGGTGGGCTCACCGCCTGGCTGCTCTCCCTCGTGGACTCGCTGGGCCCGATCGGCGTCGGCTTCAGCATCCTGCTGGAGACGGTCATCCCGCCGATCCCCAGCGAGGCCGTCCTCGGGGCGGCCGGTGTGCTCATCGACAGCCCGTTCGCGTTCGTGGCCGTCGTCGGGTGCGCCACGATCGGCTCGATCCTGGGCGCGATCTTCTTCTACTACGTCGGCCGGGCGCTGGGCCCGCGCCGGTCGCACGCCTTCCTCGACCGGCTGCCGCTGGTGGAGACCGCCGACGTCGACAAGACCTTCGCCTGGTTCGAGCGGCACGGCCGCTCCGCGGTGTTCTTCGGCCGGATGGTGCCGATCGTGCGCAGCTTCATCTCCGTGCCCGCGGGCGTGGTGCGGATGCCGTTCGGCCAGTTCCTCCTCTACTCCGCGGCCGGCAGCCTCATCTGGAACACCGTCCTGGTGACGCTGGGCTGGCTGGCCCGTGACTTCATCGAGGCGAACCTGCACTACCTGGACTACGTCGTCGTCGCCGTCGCCGTCCTGGCCGTGGGCTACCTGGTCTACAAGCGGGTGAAGGACGTCCGCCACCACCGCCGGCGGCAGACCACCGCGGGCCGCGCCGAGGACCCGCGCGGCGCCGACGCGTGACGCGCCCCGAGGTCGTCGCGTTCGACGTCAACGAGACGCTGCTCGACCTCTCCCCCGTCGGGGCCGCGCTCGTCGAGCACGGGCAGCCCGCGGAACTGCTGCCCACCGTGTTCGGCCGCACCCTGCACACCGGGACGGCGGCCACGGTGACCGGCGTCTGGCTGCCCTTCCGCGCCGCCTTCGACTCGGCGCTGGCCCAGCTCACCGACCTGCCCGACGGCGCCCGCGCGGAGGTCGCCGACTCCTTCCTCGAGCTGTCACCGCACCCGGACGTCGAGCCCGCGCTGCGCCGCCTCCACGACGCGGGCGTGCGCGTGGTGACGCTGTCGCACGGCTCCCCCGGCGTGGCCGAGGCGGGGCTGGAGCGCGGCGGCGTCACGCCGCTGGTCGAGCGGACGCTCACCAGCGAGACCGTGCGCGCCTGGAAGCCCTCCCGCGCGGCCTACCTGTGGGCCGCGGGCGCCTGCGGGGTCGAGCCGTCGCGGATGGCGCTGGTCGCCGCGCACGGCTGGGACGTGCTCGGCGCCGAGCGGGCCGGCCTCACCGGGGCGTGGTTCCCGCGCAGCGAGCGCGTGTACCCGCCGGGCTACCCCGCGCCGGCCGTCGTCGCCCCGGACCTCGCGGGGGCGGTCGACGCGCTGCTGGCACGGTGAGCTCCCCCGCGCCGGTCGCCACCCCGCTCGGCCCGGCCGCGGTGCATGCCGACGGCCCGGCCGACGGCGCCCGCGGCACCCTCGTGCTCGGGCACGGCGCCGGCGGGGGCGCCGGGTCGGCCGACCTGGTCGCCGTGACAACCGCGGGCGCCGCGGCGGGCTGGCGGGTGCTGCGGGTGGAGCAGCCGTGGCGGGTGGCCGGCAGGCGGATCGCGCCCGCGCCGCCGCGCCTCGACGTCGCCTGGACCGCCGTCGTGGAGGCGCTGCGGGCCGGTGGCGCACTGACCGGGCCGCTGGTGTTCGGCGGGCGCAGCGCCGGGGCGCGGGTGGCCTGCCGGACGGCGACGGCGCTCGGGGCGGACGGCGTGCTGGCCCTGGCGTTCCCGCTGCACCCGCCGGGCCGGCCCGAGCGCAGCCGCGCGGGCGAGCTCACCGGCGCCGGCGTGCCGCTGGTCGTGGTGCAGGGCGAGACCGACGCCTTCGGCCGGCCCGCGGAGGTCGCGGCGGCGCTGGACGGCGTGCCGGCGGCGTCGGCGTGTCCGGTGCCGGGCGACCACTCGCTGGGGAAGGCGCCCGAGGCCGTGGCCGCCGCCGCGCTGGCCTGGCTGGAGGAGCTGGCGGCCGTCCGGGCGGGTTGATCATCGGCTGCGTGCACGCGACACGGACGGACACGCCGCCCGCCCGTGCACGCGTCCGATGATCATCGGGTCGTTGCCGCACGAACCGGCGTGTCCGCGCGTGTCGGCGGCAAGGATCCGATGATCAACGGGCCCGACGCTCAGGAACGACGGCGGCGGGCTGCGAAGAGGATGAGCAGCAGCACCGCGAGGACGGCGGCGCCGGGACCGGCGTAGCGGGCGAGCGCGGCGCCGCCGGCCACCTCGAGCAGGTCGATCGGCTCGGGCTCGGCGGCCGGCTGGCGGCTGACCGGAGCCGCGGCCGGCGTGCTGCGCGGCGGGGCACCCGTGCCCGGGCGGCTCGGCGGGGCGGTGTTGCGCGACGGCGGCGTGCTCGGCACCGGACCGACCGCCGCGGCCGGCGCGGTGTCCGAGGCCGACGGGGCGGCGTCCGCCGCGGCCGGCGCGGTGTCCGACACCGCGGGGATGGAGACGGTGTCGGTGGCGCCGGTGACCGGGGCGGTGATCGGCGCGGTCTCCGTCGGCGACGGGGAGGACGACGCCGCCGCGGCTGCCGCCTTCTTCGCGGGGGCCTTCTTCGCGGGCTTGCGCGCGGCGTCGGTGGCGGACGCCGCGGCCTCCCGCGCCGCCGTGCCGGCCCCGCGCACCTTCGCGGCGACCGCGTTGTCGCCGGGCACCTGCTCGACCGACTGGGCGACCTCCTCGGCGACCCCGGCCGCGGTGGCGGCGACCTTCCCGGTGACGGTCGGCTCCTGCTGCTCCGCGGCGGCCGCCTGGTCGACGGTCACGTCGTCGCCGCTGGCCAGCTGGGCGGCGAGCTTGTCGGCGAACTGGCCGAGCAGCTTGTTGCCGACGTCGGTCATGACGCCGCGGCCGAACTGGGCCGGGCGGCCGGTGATGTTGAGGTCGGTGAGGACGTCGACCCGCGTCGTCGTCCCCTCGCCCTGGAGCTGGGCGGTGATGGTGGCCGCCGCCGTCCCGTTGCCCCGCTGGTCCTTGCCGCGCGCGTCGATGACGGCGCGGTGCGCGGCCTCGTCCTTCTCCACGAACGACGCCTTGCCCTGGTAGGTCAGGTTGATCGGGCCGAGCTTGACCTTGACCCGGCCGGTGAAGTCGTCACCGGAGACCGAGTCGAGCGCGGCGCCGGGCATGCACGGGGCGATCCGCTCGATGTCGAGCAGCACCCGCCAGGCCTCGTCGACGGGCACGGGGACGGTGAACGAGTTCTCCAGCTGCACGGTGCGACCTCCGGGGTGGGAAAGGACCTCGGCCGGTCCGCCCGGGAGGGCGGGCCGGCCGAGGGACGGCGGAGCCGGGGTTGTGTCGGACGCTACAACCCGGCGGCGGCGGTGACCGCGCGGCGGGTGAGCACCTGCGCGAGGTGCTCGCGGTAGTCGGCCTGGGCGTTGAGGTCGCTGCTCGGGCTGGTGCCCTCGGCCGCCGACCGCGCCGCGGAGGCCACCGTGTCCGGGGACGCGGCGGCACCGCTGAGCGCGGCCTCGGTGGCCGACGCCCGCAGCGGGGTCGGGCCCATGTTGGTCAGCCCGATCCGCGCCTCGGCGATGTGCCCGTTCTCGCGCCGCACCGCCGCGGCGACCGCGACGATCGACCACGCCTGCGCCACGCGGTTGAACTTCTCGTAGCGCACGCCCCAGTCGCCGGCCAGCTTCGGCACCCGGATCTCGACCAGGACCTCGCCCTCGTCGAGGGCGGTGGTCAGGTAGTCGACGAAGAACTCCCGCGCGGGCACCGTGCGGCGCCCGCCCGGCCCGGCGACGACCATCTCGGCGTCCAGCGCGAGCGCCACCGCCGGCAGGTCGCCGGCCGGGTCGGCGTGCGCCAGGGCGCCGCCGAAGGTGCCGCGCCGGCGGGTCTGCCGGTCGGCCACCGTCTCGGTCGCCTCCGCGACGAGCTTCGCGTGCTGCGCGATCAGCGGGTCGGTGAGGACGTCGGCGTGCGTGGTCATCGCACCGATGACCAGCGAGTCGCCCTCCTCGCGGACGCCGCGCATCTCCGCCACCCGGCCGAGGTCGACGATCGTCTCCGGCGCGGCCAGGCGCAGCCGCATGACCGGGATGAGCGACTGGCCGCCGGCCATGACCTTGACGTCCTCGCCGCCCTCGGCGACCGCCTGGACGGCCTCCTCGACCGTCGTCGGCCGGACGTACTCGAACGGGGCGGGGATCACGGCTCTACTCCTTCGTCGTGTCGGCCGGTCACCGGTCGCCTCCGAGAGCGGACTGGGGGGTCGAGACACCGGCGGTGGTCTCGGTCTGGGCGCCGCCGTAGGCGTTGGACCCGGCCGTGGCCCGGTCCCCGCCGTCGCCGCCCTCGTGGATGGCCCGCCACACCCGCTCGGGGGTCAGCGGCATCCGGATGTCCTCCACGCCGAGGTGCCGGACGGCGTCGAGCGCGGCGTTGACCACCGCCGGGGTGCTGGCGATGCAGCCGGCCTCGCCCACGCCCTTGGCGCCGATCGGGTTGCCCGGCGCCACGTGCACGGTGTTGCCGGTGTCGAAGTGCGGCAGGTCGGCGGCCGAGGGGACCAGGTAGTCGACGAAGGTGCCGGTGGTGAGGTTGCCGTCGGCGTCGTAGACGGCCTCCTCGTACAGCGCCTGCGCGATGCCCTGGGCCAGGCCGCCGTGCACCTGCCCCTCGACGATGAGCGGGTTGACGATCGTGCCGACGTCGTCGACGCAGGCGTACTTGCGGATCTTCACGAACCCGGTCTCGGTGTCGACCTCCATCGCGCACACGTGCGTGCCGTGCGGGAAGGAGAAGTTGACCGGGTCGAAGGTCGCGTCCGCGTCGATCGAGGGCTCGATGTCCTCGGGGTAGTCGTGCGCGGCGAAGACGGCGAGCGCGATCTCCTGGATCGACATCCCGGTGCCCGGCGTCCCGCGGACGGTGAACTTCCCGCCGGAGAAGTCCAGGTCGTCCTCGTTGGCCTCGAGCAGGTGCGCGGCGACCCGGCGGGCCCTGGCGATCACCTTGTCGGCGGCCTTGACCACCGCGGTGCCGCCGACGACCAGCGAGCGCGAGCCGTAGGTGTCCATGCCCTTGTGGGCGACGGCGGTGTCGCCGTGCAGCACCTCGACGTCCTCGAACGGCACGCCGAGCTGGTCGGCGACCAGCTGGCTCCACGCCGTCTCGTGGCCCTGGCCGTGCGGCGTCGAGCCGGTGACGACCTCGACCTTGCCGGTGGGCAGCATCCGGATCGACGCCGACTCCCAGCCGCCCGCGCCGTAGGACAGCGAGCCGAGCACCCGGGAGGGCGCCAGGCCGCACATCTCGGTGAAGGTGGAGAAGCCGATGCCGAGCTGCACCGGGTCGTTCGACTCGCGCCGGCGGCGCTGCTCCTCGCGCAGCTCGTCGTAGCCGAGCAGCTCCAGCGCCTGCTGGGTGGCCGAGTCGTAGTCGCCGCTGTCGTACTCGAGGCCGGCGACGGTGGTGAACGGGAACTCCGCGGCGTCGATCCAGTTCTTGCGCCGCAGCTCGAGCGGGTCCATCCCGAGCTCGACGGCGAGCTCGTCCATGATCCGCTCGACGGCGAAGGTGGCCTCGGGCCGGCCGGCGCCGCGGTAGGCGTCGGTGGGGACCTTGTTGGTGAAGACGCCGTCGCACTCGAAGCGGTAGGCCGGGAACTTGTAGATGCCGGGGAACATGAACGCGCCCAGCGCCGGGACGCCCGGGGTGATCAGCCGCAGGTAGGCGCCCATGTCGGCGAGCAGCCGCACGCGCAGGCCCTTGACGTTGCCCTCGCGGTCGGCGGCCACGTCGATGTACTGGATCTGGTCGCGGCCGTGGTGGGCGGTCATCAGCGACTCGCTGCGCGTCTCGGTCCACTTGACCGGCTTGCCGAGGCGGCGCGCGATCAGCAGCGCGAGGATCTCCTCGGGGTTGACCTGCAGCTTGCCGCCGAAGCCGCCGCCGACGTCGGGGGCGACGACGCGCAGCTTGTGCTCCGGGATGCCGGTGACCATCGCCAGCATCACCCGCAGCACGTGCGGGATCTGGGTGGCCGACCACAGCGTGAAGTTCTCGCCCTGGGGCTGGACGACGACCGAGCGCGGCTCCATGAATGCCGGGATCAGCCGCTGGTTGACGAACCGCCGGCTGACGACGACGTCGGCGTCGGCGAAGGCCTGCTCGGTGTCCACGCCCGTGCCGGCCTCGCCGGCGTCGAAGACGAAGTGGTAGCTCGTGTTCGTGCCGAGCTCGTCGTGCACCAGCTCCGCGCCGTCGCGGACGGCCTCCTCCATGTCGAGGACCGGCGGCAGCGTCTCGTAGTCGACGTCGACCAGTTCGACGGCGTCGGCGGCCGCGGTGCGCGAGCGGGCGACGATGACCGCCACCGCCTCACCCACGTGGTTCACGCCGTCGACGGCGATCGAGGGGTGGCCGGGGTTCTTCATGTCCGGCGTGACCGGCCAGGCGCAGGGGATGGAGCCCTGCTCGTCGGCGAGGTCGCGGCCGGTGAACACCGCGACGACGCCGGGGGCCTCCTTCGCCGCCGAGACGTCGATCGAGGTGATGCGGGCGTGGGCCACGGGGCTGCGCACGACGCTGAGGTGCAGCATCCCGGGCAGGACCATGTTGTCGGTCCAGGTGGTGCGCCCGGTGATGAGGCGGGCGTCCTCCTTGCGGCGGCGGGCCTTGCCGACCTCCTTGTCCGGGGCCGGGGTCTGGGTGGTGGCCGCGTCCTCGGTGACGGTCACGCCTGCGCTCCCAGGGTCTCGGAGGAGCCGGACATCTCCCCCGCGGCCTGCTGCACCGCGCGGACGATGTTCTGGTAGCCGGTACAGCGGCAGAGGTTGCCCTCGATGCCCTCGCGGACCTCGGTCTCGCTGGGGCTCGGGTTCTCCTTGAGCAGGTCGATCGAGGCCATGATCATCCCGGGCGTGCAGTAGCCGCACTGGAGACCGTGCATCTCGTGGAAGGCCTTCTGCACCGGGTGCAGTGCGCCCTCGCTGCCGATGCCCTCGATGGTGGTGACCTCGGCGCCGTCGGCCTGGACGGCGAGGACGGTGCAGGACTTCACGGCCTGCCCGTCGAGGTGGACGGTGCAGGCGCCGCAGTTGCTGGTGTCGCAGCCGACCACGGTGCCCACCTTGCCGAGGGCCTCGCGCAGGTGGTGGACCAGCAGGGTCCGGGGTTCGACCTCGTCGGTGTAGGTCACGCCGTCGACCCTCATGCTGACCTGGGTCATGGATCCTCCGCTCCGGTGCAGGGGGCGATCGCGCCCGTCCCGCGGGCGCTCCGCGGCGGAGTCTGTCAACGGCGGAGTGACTTAGGCCACGCTTACCTGTGACCGGGTGACCTGCTTGTCCGCAGTTGCGGAGGTCCGCGGGCGTACTGGCCGCAGCTGCGGCGCAGCGGCGGCCGGTCTGCCGCAGCGGAGAGGTTGCAGGCCCGTTGCAGCGCGCGTCAGGCGGGGACGGCGCGCAGCTCCCGCCGCCGCAGGGCCGCGCTGCCGGCCAGCGCGACCAGGCCGAGCACGGCCAGCCCGACGCCGACCAGGCTCGGTGCGGTGTAGCCGTACCCGGCGGCGATGACCACGCCGCCCAGCCACGCGCCGAGGGCGTTGGCCGCGTTGAGCGCCGAGTGGTTGAGCGCGGCACCGAGCATCTGCGCCTCCCCGGCGACCTCCATCAACCGCAGCTGCAGGCACACCACCAGCGTCGACGCGGCGACCGCGAGCAGGAAGATGCCGGCCAGCAGGGTGGGGCCGGTGGCGGCGGCGGGGCCGACCAGCGCCAGGAGGACGGCCAGCGCGACGAGCGTGGCGACCAGCGAGCGGAACAGCGCGATGTCGGCCAGCCGCCCGCCGAGTGCGGTCCCCACGACGCCGCCGATGCCGAAGGCGAGCAGCACCCAGGGGACGACGCCGCGCGAGAGGCCGGTGACCTCGGTGGTCAGCGGCGCGACGTAGCTGTAGACGGCGAACATGCCGCCGAACCCGACGGTGGCCACGGCCAGGGTGAGCAGCACCTGCGGGCGGCGCAGCGCGCCGAGTTCGGCGCGCACGCTCGCCTCCTGCGACCCGGGCGTGGAGGGGACGACGGCGAGCACGGCCGCGACGGTGAGCGCGGCGAGGACCACCACGGCCCAGTAGGCCGAGCGCCAGCCCAGCGTCTGCCCGAGCCAGGTGGCCGCGGGGACGCCCGCGACGTTGGCCACGGCCAGCCCGAGCATCACCGTGCTCACCGCCCGGCCGCGCAGCGACGGCGGCACCAGGGAGGCGGCGACCAGCGAGGCGACGCCGAAGTAGGCGCCGTGCGGCAGGCCGCTGACGAACCGGGCCAGCAGCAGCGACGCCGACCCGGGCGCGAGGGCGCTCAGCGCGTTGCCGGCGAGGAAGGCGGCCATGAGCCCGACGAGCAGGGCGCGGCGGGGCAGCCGGGCGCCCAGCGCGGCGATGACCGGGGCGCCGACGACGACGCCGAGCGCGTAGGCGGAGATGACGTGGCCCGCCGTCGGGATGTCCACGCCGACGCCGGCGGCGATGTCGGGCAGCAGGCCCATCGTGACGAACTCGGTGGTGCCGATCGCGAACCCGCCGAGCGCGAGCGCGACCAGCGCGACGGCCACGCGCGGCGTGGCCAGGGACGGGGTCGCGGGAGCCGGCGGGGCGGCGGTGCTGGCACTCACGTGACCGTGCCAAGTGAACGCCGCCGGGCCGTATTCCCCGGGTGGCGGAAATGATTCCCCGGGTGGCGGAGATGGCCATCTCTGCCGCAGGGGCCTCAGGCGCGGGGGGACCGCCGGAGGGCGAGCAGGTGGGCGGCGACGGCGCCACGGCGCGGGGACCCGGCGGGCAGCGCCTCGAGGCAGGCCTGCCAGGCGGCGGCGTCGTCGCGGGCCTCGGGCAGGGCGGTCCAGCGCAGCAGCAGCTCGGGCCGGCGGCTGCCGAGCACGGCGCCGCGCAGCGCGGCGACCAGGCGGCGGCGGGCGAGGGCGACGCCGGGCGCGGTCGAGCGGGGCAGGACCGGGCCGGGGTAGCGGTCCAGCGCCGCGGCGACGGCGCCGCGGTCGAGCAGCCGGCGCACCGCCTCCAGGTCGGTCTCCAGCGGGCGCAGCAGCCGGTAGGGGCGCGAGCCGACCAGGTCGTCGCCGACCAGCCGGCGCAGCCGGGACAGCTCGGCGCGCACGGTGACCGCGGCGGTGTCGCCGGCGTGGCACTCGGCGGCCAGCTGCTCGGTGCTGCGGCCCTCCCCCGCGGCGGCCGCCTCGGCGAGCAGGAGCAGCAGCTCGGAGTGGCGCAGCGAGAGCTCGACCGGTCCGCCGGGCAGGGTCAGCCGGGCGCGCTCGCGGCCGAGGACGTCCAGCCGGGGCGCGGCGGGCCGCACCGGCGGTGCGGGCCGGGGACCGCGGGCGGCGTCGCGCTGCTCCTCGCGGTGCAGCCAGCGCAGCTCGGACTCGACGGCGGCCACGGTCGCGCGGACGAGCGTGAGCACGTGCGGGCTGGCCACGTGGTCGCCGCCGGTGACGTCGATGGCGCCGAGCAGCACCCCGGTGACCGGGTGGTGGACCGGCGCGGCCGAGCAGCTCCACGGCTGCACCGGGCGGCGGTAGTGCTCGCTGCCGTAGATCTGCACCGGGTGGTCGAGGGCGAGCGCGGTGCCGGGGGCGTTGGTGCCGGCGACCTCCTCGGCCCACCGGGCGCCGGCGACGAAGTTCATCGTCTCGGCCAGCGAGCGCAGGCGGCGGTCGCCCTCCACCCACAGCATCCGGCCGTCGGCGTCGGTGACCGCGACGATCATCCGGTCGGCCTCGGCGTCCTCGACCAGCAGCCGGCGGATCACCGGCAGCACCGGGGCCAGCGGGTGGGCGGCGCGGTAGCCGGCGAGGTCGTCGTCGAGCAGGTCGACCGGCGGGCCCTGCCCGTCGGGGTCGACGCCGCTGCCCAGGCTGCGCCGCCAGGAGTCCCAGACCACCGACCGCACGTCCGGGCGGGGCGGCGGGGCGCCCCGGGTCACCAGCGTCTCGTGGGCCGCGCGCAGGCGGCGGGTCAGTCCGGGCGTGGGACGCCCCTCGGGCAGCGCGAGCCACGGGCTGGCGCCGGTCACGGCGTGTCCCCCGAACAGAGAGTCATGGCCCGCACATGGTGACCCGGATCGCACGATTCCACCAGGGACGGGCCGGGCCTCAGACCGCCGGCGGTCGCGCGGGGAGCAGCGCGGCCGGGTCGCGGCGGCGCAGCGCCCCCGCCCAGAGCCCCGCGCCGTAGGCCAGGTCCTCCAGCCGGCGGGCGGCAGCGAAACGCAACGGGCCCACCTCCGCCCGGTGCGGCCACCAGGCGAGGACGGCGTCGGCGACGGCGACGGCCAGTGCGGCCCGCCGCGCGCGGCGGGAGACCAGCGCCGCGACGGCGGTCAGCGGCCAGTGGTGCCGGGTGGCCGAGCGGGCCAGCGTGCGGCCGGCCGCGGCCGTGCCGCGCAGCACCAGCGCCGCGGCCAGGCCGTACGGCGGCCGGCGGCCCGGGCCGGCGACGCGGCGCGCCAGGCGGACCGTCGCGTCGCCGAGCACGGCGGCCGCCAGCACCCGGCCGGCGCGCCCACCGGCCAGCGCCAGGGCCAGGGCCGCGGCCGACCACGGGCTCACGACCACCGGCGCGACGGCGCGGCCGTGCCGGGCGGCCAGCGGCGCGGCCCCCGTGCCGTAGAGCGCGCGCCGGCGCAGCCACGCCCCGGTGGCCGACGGGTGCTCGTGGTCCACCCGCGCGGCCGGCTCGTAGCGCACCCGCCAGCCGGCCGCGGCCAGCCGCCAGACCAGGTCGACGTCCTCGGCCACCCGCATGCCGGCGTCGAAGCCCTCCCCCAGCGCCGCCCGCCGGACCAGCAGCGCCGCGCTGGGCAGGTAGGGCAGGCCCGACAGCGGCGCGACCGGCCCCGGGTCCGGGCCCATGTCCAGGGCGCTGACCGCCGTCTCGTAGGCGGTCACCCACCCGGGGTCCGCGGCCGGCAGGGCGGTGATCCGCGGGGCGACGACGGCCAGCCGCGGGTCGGCGAGGTGCGGCAGCAGGGCCGCCAGCCAGCCGGGCCGGGGCACGCAGTCGGAGTCGAGGAAGGCGACGGCGCCGGTCGTCGCGGCGCGCAGCCCGGTGTTCCGCGCGGCGGCGGGCCCGAGCGAGCGGTCGTGCCGCAGCACCTCCGCCCCGCCCGCGGCGGCGGCCGCGGCCGGCGCGGCGGCGTCGGCCGAGCCGTCGTCGACGACGAGCACGCGCACGGCGGCGGTGTCCGGGTCGGCGCGCAGGGCGGCCAGCAGGCGGGCGACCCCGGCGGCGCGGTCGCGCACGGGGACGACGACGGTGACGCCGTCCGGGCCGGGCGCGGGACCGGCGGGCTCGGGGACGGCGACCCCGGCGTCCTGCAGGCGGGCCGCGAGCGCCGCCGTGGCCGGGCCGGTGACGACGAGTCGGTCGCCGGCGAGCAGGTCGCGGGCGCGGGGCGCCAGGCGCAGCAGCCGCAGCGGCGAGCCGCCGAGCAGCGCCGCGCCGTCCTCCAGGCGGCGGGTGCGCGGGTCCAGCCGCACCGCCCAGCCGTCGGGCAGCCGGGCGTCCGGAGGCGGCGGGAGGCTCACCCGGCCAGCACGTCGCCGGTGGTGGTGACCTCGACCAGCGGGGCGTAGAGGCCCATGAGGTCCAGCGCCTTGCGGTGGTCGTCGTCGCTGCTGCCGGCGCAGGCGTCGGCGACCACCCGCACCGGCACGCCGGCGTCGGCGGCGGGCAGCACGGTGGAGACGACGCAGCAGTCGGTGGCCACGCCGGCCACCGTCAGCGGCCCGTCTCCGACCACCTCCGCCAGCTCCGGGCCCCACTTGCCGAAGGTGGTCGCGGTGAGCACGCGGGCCGGGCCGGGGTCCTCGACCAGGTCCCACAGCGGGGCGTCGGGCGGCTGGAGCGCGAAGGGGTACCGCTCGTAGTAGCCGACCCAGGCGCCGGTGGGCTCCTGCGGCGCCACGAAGCGGGTGAGGACGACGCGGTCTCCGAAGGCGTCGACCAGGCGCCGGACGCGCGGGCGGACCTCCTCGAAGCGGGGCGCCGTCCACGAGGAGTCCGGGTCACCGAACACCCGCTGCAGGTCGACGACGACGAGCCAGCCGGAGGGGTGCGTCACGGCCGGACCCTAACCGCCCGCGGCGCAGCGGCCAGGTGAGGTCAGGCTAGCCTTACCGCGACCGACCGAAGGAGAACGTCCATGTCCCGTCCCCTGACCCGGCGCGCCGCCCTGGCCGCGGCCGCCTTCACCACCGCCGCGGCACTGGCCGCCTGCGGCTCCGACGACGGGGGCTCGACGGCGGGGTCCGAGGCGTCCTCCCCCGCGGCCGGCGGCGACGGCGCCTTCCCCGTCACCGTCAGCACCGCCTTCGGCGACGTGGAGGTCGAGGAGGAGCCGCAGCGCGTGGTGGCCCTCGGCTGGTCCGACGCCGAGACCGCGCTGGCGCTGGGCGTGCAGCCGGTCGGCGCGAGCGACTGGCTCGGCTTCGGCGGCGAGGGCGTCGGCCCGTGGGCCGAGGGGCTCTACGACGAGGCACCGGAGATCATCGAGACCCTCGAGCCCAGCCTCGAGGCGATCGCCGCGCTGGAGCCCGACCTCATCCTCGACACCCGCTCCGACGCCACCCAGGAGCGCTACGACTCCCTGAGCGCGATCGCCCCGACGATCGGCCAGCCCGAGGGGGTCGGCGCCTACCAGACCACCTGGCAGCAGCAGCTGGACCTGGTCGGCCAGGCGCTCGGGAAGGGCGACGAGGCCGCGCAGCTGCAGAGCGACCTCGAGCAGCGCTTCGCCGACGCCGCCGCGGCCGACCCGGCGTTCGACGGCACCGAGGTCGCCGTCGGCGCGTACACCTCCGAGGGCTTCGGCGCCTACGTCCGCGGCGACACCCGGGTCGACTTCATGGAGGCGCTGGGCTTCACCAACAAGCAGGCGATCCAGGACCTCGCCACGGAGAACTTCTTCGTCCCGGTCTCCGACGAGCAGGTCTCGCTGCTCGACGCGCCGCTGACCGTCGTCTTCCCGATCTTCGTCGACCCGGCGCAGATCACCTCGAACCCGCTGTGGCAGACGCTGCCGTCGGTGCAGCAGGGGAACGCCCTCGTGCTCGAGGACGAGACGCTGGTCAGCGCCTTCTCCAGCGGCTCGGTCCTCGGGACCCGGTACGCCCTGGAGAACGCCGTGCCGCTGTTCGCGGAGACCCTGCAGGGCTGACCGGCTCAGTACGCAGGAGGCCGTCCCGGCACCGCCGGGGCGGCCTCCTGCGTCCGCACGGCCCCGCGGCGCAGCGCGAGCGTGCCGAGCAGCCCGACGAGGAAGGCGGCCAGGACGCCGAGGTTGGCGAAGGCCCACTCGCCCTCGCGGCCGCCGAGGCCGAGCGGGCCGAGCAGGTAGCCCTGCCAGTCCAGCCAGCCGGCGTAGGTGTTGGTGACCAGCCCCCAGCCGAGCACGGTCCCCACCCCGAGCAGCGCCAGCGGCACCGGCGGGACGGCGCCGTAGCGGCCCCGCGCGTCGTAGAGGTCGGCCTCCGCGTAGTGGCGGCGGCGCAGCGCGAGGTCGCCGAGGAAGACCCCGCACCAGGCGGCGATCGGCACGCCGAGGGTGATGAGGAACCCCTGGAACTGGAACGAGAAGTCCGCGTCCGCGAGGAACACCACCCAGATCGCGCCCAGCACCATGAGGGTGCCGTCGATGCCGGCGGCGACCGGGCGGGGCACCCGCACCCCGGCGGCCAGCAGCGACAGCCCCGACGAGTAGATGTCCAGCAGCGCGCCGCCGACCAGGCCGAGCACCGCGACGACGACGAACGGCACGAGGAACCAGGTCGGCAGGATCGCGCCGAGCGCGCCGATCGGGTCGGCGCCGATCGCGCCCGACAGCTCCGGGTCCGACGCGGCCAGCAGCAGGCCGGTGCCCAGGAGCACCACCGGGGCCAGCGCGCCGCCGAACGTCGTCCAGCCGACCACGCCGCCGGTCGACGCCGTCCGCGGCAGGTAGCGCGAGTAGTCCGCGGCGGCGTTCACCCAGCCGAAGCCGTAGCCGGTCATCGCCAGCACCAGCGCGCCGACGACGGCCGCCGTCGTGCCGCCCGGGACCGCGGTCACCGCCGACCAGTCGACGTCGTCGGCCACCAGCACCACGTAGACGACGGTGAGGACGCCGCTGACGACGGTGATCACCGCCTGCATGCGCATGATCGCGTCGAAGCCGAGCACGCCGCCGGCCACGACCAGCGCGGCGACGACGAGCAGCGCGACCACCTGGGTCGTCGTCCCGCCGCTCCACCCGAGCTGCCCGAACACCGTCGCCGTCGCGAGGGTGGCCAGGCTGACCAGCACCGTCTCCCAGCCCACGGTGAGCACCCAGGACAGCGCGGCCGGGACCCGGTTGCCGTGCACGCCGAACGCGGCGCGGCTGAGCACGAGGGTGGGCGCCGAGCCGCGCTTGCCGGCGATCGCGACGAGCCCGCAGAGCAGGAACGAGACGACGATGCCGACCGTCCCGGCGACCAGCGCCTGCCCGGCGGAGATGCCGAAGCCGAGCAGGAACGAGCCGTAGGCCAGGCCCAGGACGCTCACGTTGGCGCCGAACCACGGCCAGAACAGCTGGCGCGGGCGGCCGCGGCGCTCCTCCTCGGCGATGACGTTGATGCCGTTGGTCTCGACGGCGCCGCGCCCCGCGGCCACCTCCGCGCCCTGCTCTACGGCCGGCTGCTGGGTCATCGGCGTCTCCTCCCCGTGTCGTGTCCCCGCCATCCTGGCGCGCGGGGGAGACCGGGGCCCGCGGGGCTAGCGGAGCCGCCCGTCCTCGCCCACGTCCCAGCGGGCCACCGCCGCCGCCAGGCGGACCGCCAGGCCGGCCAGCAGGCGGGCGCCCTCCTCCGCCGAGGCGCCGGCCGGGTCGCCGAGCACGCCGGTGGGGCTCACCCCGTGCACACCGTCGGCGCGCAGCCGGGGCAGCAGCTCGCCGATCGGCGTCGTCACGCCGGCGACGGACCGGTCGGCCCGCACGGCCGACGGTTCCACGTGCAACAGCAGCGAGGTCTCGGTGCGCCCGGCGTGCGCGTCGCCGCCGGGGACGCCGCAGGGGAACCAGGCGGCGTCGCGGCCCTCGGTGCGCAGCAGCGGCACGGCCCGGCGCAGCGCGTCGAGGTTGCCGCCGTGCCCGTTGACGACGAGCAGCCGGCCGGCCCAGCGGCAGGCGGAGCGGCCGTACTCGACGAGCAGCGTGGCCAGCGCCTCGGTGCCGATCGAGACGGTGCCGGGGAAGCCCTCGTGCTCGCCGCTGGCGCCGTAGGGCAGGGCGGGGGCCAGGACGCCGTCGAGGTCCGCCGCCCGTGCCACCGCCTCGGCCACGACCGTGTCCGTGGCGAACGGCAGGGCGGGCCCGTGCTGCTCGACCGAGCCGAGCGGGACGACCAGCAGCGGGCGCTCGGGCAGCTCCGGCCACGCGGCGGCGGCCAGGTCGGGCACCGGGTCAGCCTAGGCAGTCCCCCCGCGGCCGGGCGGCTCAGGCGGGGACGGCCTCGGCGTCGACGTCCACGGGGAGCTGCCACGGCCGGACGACGAGCAGCAGGACCGCGATCGCCACGACCAGCGCGGTCAGGACGACGACGCCCATGGCGACCGCGTCGTTGCCGAGCACGCCGACCAGCGGGGCCACCGCCGCGCCGACGCCGAACTGCACCGCGCCGAGCAGCGCCGCCGCGGTGCCGGCCGCTTCGCCGTGCCGGGACAGCGCGAGCGCCGGGGCGTTGGGCAGCGCCAGGCCGGAGGCGAACAGCACCGCCCACAGCGGCAGCGCGACCGCCCACAGCCCGCCGGTGCCGGTGCCCGCGAGCACCAGCAGCACCGCGCCCGCGAGCGCGCCCACGACGACGCCGGTCACGAGGACCTGGGCCGGGGAGAACCAGCGCAGCACGACCGGGTTGAGCTGGGTGGCGCCGATCAGCCAGACCGCGCCGGCGCCGAAGAGCAGGCCGAACTGCTGCTCGTCGAGGCCGAACTGGTCCTGGAAGACGAACGAGGAGCCCGACACGTAGCTGAACAGCCCGGCCATCGTCAGCCCGGCGACCAGCACCAGTCCGACGTAGGCGCGGTCGCGCAGGAGCGCCCGGTAGCCGCGCAGCGTCCCGGCGACGCCGCTGCTGCGCCGCCGCTCCTCCGGCAGCGTCTCGCGCACGGCGAACCAGCCGACGGCGAGCAGCGCCAGGCCGTAGACGGCGAGCAGCAGGAACACGCCGCGCCACGAGGTGACCCGGAGTACCTCCCCGCCGACGGTCGGCGCGAGCACCGGCGCCGCGCCGAGGACGAGGAACAGCCGGGACAGCATGGTGGCCGCGGCCCGGCCCTCGAACAGGTCCCGCACGACCGCGAGCGCGATGACCGCGCCGGCCGCCGTCCCCACGCCCTGCAGGAAGCGCAGCACCCCGAGCACCGCGATCGACGGCGCGACGAGCACCAGCAGCGAGGCGACGACGTGCAGCGCCGTCCCGGCCAGCAGCGGGCGGCGGCGGCCGAGGGCGTCCGACAGCGGCCCGAGCACCAGCTGGCCCAGCGCCAACCCGACCAGCGTGCCGGTGAGGGTCAGCTGCACCGTGGCCGAGCTGGTCCGCAGGTCGTCGGCGATGGTGGGCAGCGCCGGGAGGTACATGTCCACGGTGAGGGGGCCGAGCGCCACGAAGGCGCCGAGGGTCAGCGCGGTACGGGCGGTCCCGGGCCGGTCGGGGGTCGTCGCCGGTCGCGTCTCCGGCCGGTCCTGGATCGTCGTCACGACGTTGCCCAAGGCAACCGGCTGCCGGTCCATTCCGGGACGCCGGGGTGTCGCCCGTGTCACGTGGCCGATCCGGGGAAGGGCAGGGACATGACCACCGACTCGCAGGACGCCACCGCCAAGGTCGCCGGGCTCATCAAGGGCCAGAAGTTCGGCTTCCTCACCACGACCATGCCCGACGGCCGGCTCACCAGCCGCCCCATGGCGCTGCAGGAGGTCGAGTTCGACGGCGACCTCTGGTTCTTCGCCGAGCACGACGCCCCGTGGCTCGGCCACGTCCAGGCCTCGCCGCAGGTCAACGTGGGCATCGGCTCGGGCGGCACCTGGGTCTCGCTGACCGGGACCGCGCGCGTCGTCGACGACGTCGAGAAGAAGAAGGAGCTGTGGAACAGCGGCGTCGAGGCGTGGCTGCCGCAGGGGCCCGAGGACCCCTCCGTCGTCCTGGTGAAGGTCGACGGCGACACCGCCGAGTACTGGGACAGCCCCGGCAACCGGCTGGCGACGGCGCTGAGCTTCGTCAAGGCCAAGACCACCGGCTCGAAGCCCGACACCGGCGAGAAGGACGTCGTCGACCTCCCGTGATGGAGGACCCCCTCGCCCCCCGGCCCACGCTCCCCGCGGGCCGGGGCCCTGCGAGGGGGCCAGGGGCACCCAGCGGACTCCCAGGCAGGTCACCGGGCCCGGTCAGGGGCGACGGTCAGCCTGGGGGCACGTCCACCGGAGGTGCCCCGTGCTCACGCTCGCCCTGCTCGTCGCCCTGCTCCTGACCATGACCCTGGCCGACCTCGCGCCCGGCCTTCTCCCCGACGGGCCCGGGCCCGCCGGGGTGGCGCCGATCCGCTGAGGCTCAGCCGAGCTGCAGGCCGGCCAGCGGGGACTCGTCGCACGCCCGGGCGGGCGGTGCGGGTGCGGGTGCGGGTCGAGCGGGGACCGCGGGCATGCCCAGCAGCGTGGGCTGGCCGCGGACCGGGCCGGTGTGCGAGTGGTCGAGGTGGCTCTTCGGCGTGACCAGGTCGGCGTCCCGGGCGGCCAGCGCGGTCTCGCCGTACCCCTGCACGCACTCGGGGTCGGGGCCGTCCAGCGGCAAGCCGGTGAAGAACTTGGCCGCCATGCAGCCGCCGCGGCAGGCGTCGAAGTGCGCGCACCTGGTGCAGGCGCCGCCGGTCTGCGGGCTGCGCAGCTCACGGAACAGGTCGGACTGCTGCCACACCCGCTGGAAGCCGCCCTCGTCCCGGACGTTGCCGGCGAGGAACTGCTCGTGGATGGCGAACGGGCAGGCGTAGACGTCGCCGACCGGGTCGATCAGGCAGACCACCCGCCCGGCGCCGCACAGGTTCAGCCCCGGCAGGGACTCGCCGTAGGCGGACAGGTGGAAGAACGAGTCGCCGGTGAGCACGCGGTCGCCGTTGGCCAGCAGCCAGGCGTAGAGCTCCCGCTGCTGGGCCTGGGTGGGGTGCAGCTGGTCCCAGACGTCGGCGCCGCGGCCGGAGGGGCGGAGCCGGGTGATGCGCAGCTGGGCGCCGTACCGGTCGGTGAGGGCCTTGAACGCGTCGAGCTGCGACACGTTCTCCCGGGTGACGACGACGGAGACCTTGAAGTCCCTCATCCCGGCCTCGGCCAGGTTCTCCAGCGCCCTGGTCGCGGTGGCGAACGAGCCGGTACCGCGGACCCGGTCGTTGACCTCGGCGGTGGCGCCGTCGAGGGAGATCTGCACGTCGACGTAGTCGGTGGCCGCCAACTGCCGCGCCCGCTCGGCGTCCAGCTTGACGCCGTTGGTGGAGAACTTGACCCCGACGTCGTGGCCGATGGCGTAGTCGAGCAGGTGCCAGAAGTCCGGCCGCACGGTCGGCTCGCCGCCGCCGACGTTGACGTAGAAGACCTGCATCCGCTGCAGCTCGTCGATCACCGCCTCGGCCTCGGCGGTGCTCAGCTCGCGGGGGTCGCGCCGGCCCGAGGAGGACAGGCAGTGCACGCAGGCCAGGTTGCAGGCGTAGGTGAGCTCCCAGGTCAGGCAGATGGGGGCGTCCAGGCCGTACTCGAACTGGTCGACCAGCCGGCCGCCCACAGGCCTCTCGGGGACGACGGCGGTCATGCGCGCACCTCGATCATCTCGGAACGGGCCAGGTCGGCCAGCGCCTTGACGTAGGCGGGCCGCTGCGCCTCGGGGACGCTGCACGCGAGCAGGGCGGCGTCGGCGCTGGGGTGGTCGGCGAGGCTCTCCACGACGCTGACCAGCGTCCTCGACTTCAGGAACGACAGCTTGCGGTTGCCGAAGTGGTAGACCAGCGCCCCGAACGGCTCCGGCCGCAGCGCCACCGACCGGGCGCGCCGCCACGGCCGGGCAGGGTCGAACACGTCCGCGGCCGGAGCGGTCGGGGTCATCGCGGACGGCTCAGTAGACGCCGCACATGCCGTCGATGGAGACCTCCTCGACGAGGGACTCCTCGACCAGCTCCTCCTCGGCGGCCGCGGTGGGGGCCACGTCCTGGGGCTCGGTCTGGGCGGTCGTCTCGGGCATGCGGGGCCTCCGGAGGACGGCGGAACGGGATGCGGGGGACGTTAGAGACACCGGGTGCCACCGGCAAGCGAGGGGGTGGCCCGCCGGCCGGCGAGGGGCTGACCGGCACGTCCGGGTGGGCCAGGATGGGCGCGTGAGCCCGCCGACGATCACCGCCGTCCCGCCGGCCGTGGGCGACGGCCTCGCCAGCACCCGCGCCCGGATCGAGAGCGCGGCCCTCGAGCTGTTCACCGCCGAGGGCTTCGAGCAGGTGACCATCGAGGAGATCGCCGCCGCCGCGGGCACCAGCCGGCGCACGTTCTTCCGGCACGTGGGCGGCAAGGCCGACGCCGTGTGGGGCGACTTCGCCGGCCACGTGTCCCGGCTGGCCGCCCTGCTGGACGCCGCCGGCGACGACGTCCCGGTGCTGCCCGCGGTGTTCGGCGCCTACGTCGAGGTGAACGACTACGCCGAGGCCGACCTGCCGGTGCTGCGCCGGCGGATGCGGCTGATCCTCACCGAGCCGGCGCTGCTGGCGCACTCGCAGCTGCGCTACGCCGAGGTCGACGCGGTGGTGGCGCGCTACGTCGCCCGCCGCCGCGGCCAGGACCCCGCCGACCTGCTCCCCCGCCTGGTCGCCACCGCCACCCGCGCGGCCGCCACCACCGCGTTCGAGGTGTGGCTGACCGGCGGGGACGACTCCCTGGCCGAGGCGCTGCGGACCGCGTTCGCCCAGCTCGCGGAGGGCTTCCCCGACCTGCGTCAGCCGAGGTGCGGATCCTCTCCTCCCGTCGCGCCGCCCGGGACGAGGGGAGAGGCTCCGATGCCGGGTCAGGCGGCGGCGCGCAGGCCCTCGAGCAGGCGGTCGACGTCGTCGTCGTCGCTGTAGGGCGCCAGCCCGACCCGCAGCCCGCCGGCGTCGCCGAGCCCGAGCCGCCGGGAGGCCTCGATCGCATAGAAGTTGCCGGCCGGGGCGTTGACCCGCCGCTCGGCCAGCGCGCGCGAGACCTCCGCGGCCGGCCGGTCGGCGAAGGTGAGCAGCAGGGTCGGCGTCCGGTGCCGGGCGCGAGACCACAGCGTGACGCCGGGCAGCTCCGCGACGCCCTCCTCGACCCGCTCGCGCAGCCGGTCCTCGTGCGCCTCGACGGCGGCCATCCCGGCGGTCAGCCGGGCGCGCCGGTCGCCCTCGGGGCCGCCGAGGGCGGCGAGGTAGTCGACGGCCGCGGTGGTCCCGGCCAGCAGCTCGTAGGGCAGGGTGCCGAGCTCGAACCGCTCCGGGACGGCGTCGGTCGAGGGCAGCAGCTTGTCCGGGTGCAGCGTCTCCAGCAGCGCCGGCGCGGCGGTCACGCAGCCCAGGTGCGGCCCGAGGAACTTGTACGGCGAGCAGGCGTAGAGGTCGGCGCCGAGCGCGGCGACGTCGACCGGCGCGTGCGCGGTGAGGTGCACGCCGTCGACGTAGGTGAGCGCCCCGGCGTCGTGGGCCAGTGCGGTGAGCGCCGCGACGTCGGGCCGGGTGCCGATGAGGTTCGAGGCGCCGGTGACCGCGACCAGGCGGGTGCGGTCCGACAGCACCGCGCGCAGCGCCTCGGGCGTCAGCTCACCGGTGTCCGGGTCGAGGTCGGCCCAGCGGACGGTGGCCCCGCGGGTGGCGGCGGCCTGCACCCACGGCCGGACGTTGGCGTCGTGGTCCAGGCGGGTGACGACGACCTCGTCACCGGGACCCCAGGAGGCGGCCAGGGTGCGGGAGAGGTCGTAGGTCAGCTGGGTCATCGAGCGGCCGAAGACGACGCCGCCCGGGTCGCCGCCGACGAGGTCCGCGACGGCGGCGCGGGCGGCCAGGACGACGTCGTCGGCGTTGCGCTCGGCCTCGGTCAGCCGGCCGCGGTTGGCGATCGGGGAGCCGAGGGTGGCCGCGACGGCGTGCGCGACCTGACGAGGCACCTGCGAGCCGCCCGGCCCGTCGAAGTGGGCGGCCCCGGCGCGCAGGGCGGGGAAGTCCGCGCGGACGGCGGCGACGTCGTAGGCGGTGCTCGCGGGTGAGGTCACCCCCGCAGCATGCCCGCCCCGGCCGCTGCTACCGCGAGGAGACCGGCGCCCCGCCCCCTCGTCAGCTGCCGCTCACGGGCTCGCGGCGGGGCGCTGCCCGGGGCTCCTCCCGCCGCCCCACACCGGCGGGCCGCCGGGCGGCGGTCCTCCCAGCGCCGCGATGCGGTCGAGCTCCTGGACGTCCGCGGGGCGCAGTGCCACGTCGCCCGCCGCGAGGAGGTCCTCCAGCTGGTCGACCGAGGTGGCGCTCGGGATGACCAGCAGGTTCGGCGAGCGCGCCAGCAGCCACGCGACGGCCGTCTGCACGGGGGCCGCCCCGAGCCGCAGGGCGACGGCGTCCAGGGCCGCCGCCTGCGCCGGGCCCAGTTCCCCCACCGGGAAGAACGACGTGTAGGAGACCCCCTCCAGCGCGGTGTAGGCGATCCCGTCCCGGGCCAGGTCGTCGACCAGGGCGTCGTCGGTGCGGTGGATGAGGTTGTAGTGGTTCTGCACGCAGGCCAGCGGCGCGATGCGGCGCGCCTCGGCGACCTGCCGGGTGGTGACGTGGCTGATGCCGAGCTGACGGACCAGCCCCTCCTGCCGCAGCCGCTCCAGCGCCTCGAGCGGCTTCCCGAGCGAGCGCTCCGCGGGTTCCCCGAGGCCCGGCATCCGCAGGTTGGCGACGTGCAACGCGTCGAGCCCGAGGTGCTCGAGGTCCTCCTCCACCGACCGGCGCAGCTCGCCCGGCGTCAGCGCCTCGTCCCAGCCGCCGTCCGGCGTCCGGCGGGCGCCGACCCGGGTGACGATGACCAGGTCCTCGGGGTAGGGGTGCAACGCCTCGCGGATCAGGTCGTTCACCACGTGCGGCCCGTAGAGGCCGCTGGTGTCGACGTGGTCGACACCCAGCTCGACGGCCCGGCGCAGGACGGCGAGCGCGGTGCCCCGGTCGGCCGGGGGGCCGGTGACCCGTGGCCCGGTGAGCTTCATGCCGCCGAACCCCAGGCGGTGCACGGCCCGGTCTCCGAGGAGGACCCGTCCGGACCTCGTCGCGGTGGTCGCCATGCCGCGCGAAGCTACGGTCGGCGGGACGCCGGGCGACACCGCCCGAGGGCGCCGCCCGGCGCGTCTGTCACGGGTTGTGGAACCGGATCGAGCGTGTCGCAGACCGCTCCAGGCGTGTCACCGCGTGTCGTCGGCGAGTCGGGGGCCGGTGCGAGACTCCCCGGGTGACCACCTCGCTGACGCACTCGGACTCGATCGTCGTCGCCGCCTCGCCCGAGGAGGTCTACGACCTGGTCAGCGACGTGACCCGCACCGGGGAGTGGAGCCCGATCTGCGCCGCCTGCTGGTGGGACGAGGGCGCCACCGGGCAGGTCGGCGAGTGGTTCACCGGCCGCAACGTCACGCCCGAGCGCACGTGGGAGACGCGCAGCCAGGTGGTGGCGGCCGACCGCGGCCGGGAGTTCGCGTGGCTCGTCAGCGGGCGGCTGGTCCGGTGGGGCTACCTCCTCGAGCCGGTCGACGGCGGCACCCGGCTGACCGAGACGTGGGAGTTCCTGCCCGCCGGCCTGGAGTTCTTCGCCGAACGGTACGGCGAGGACGCCCCGCGGCAGGTCGAGCAGCGCACGCGCGCGGCACACGAGGGCATCCCGGCGACGCTGGCCGCGATCAAGCGCATAGCCGAGGCCTGAGGCCCGTGCACGTCCGCGGAGGTGCACGGGGCACCTCCGCGGACGTGTACGGCGGGCCGACCGGGTCTCACTCCTGGCAGAGCGACGTCCCGTACCGGCAGGCCACGACCTCGGGCGTGTCCACGGGACGTCCGGCGTCGACGGCGTGCGCCAGCCGGATGAACCCCGCGTGGCTCCAGGACAGCGGCGTCGCGGAGAACGTCGGCTCCCCCGGCACGAACTCCGTGCCCTCGGCCGACGGCGGCTGGTCGTCCCAGACCTGCTCGGCCATGAAGAACGACCGGTCGTCGGCCGCCCGGGCCATCGTGTCCAGCCGCTCCTGGGCGGTCGCGGCGGCGTCGCCGCCGAGGGCCAGCTCGTACTCGCCCCGCTCGCCGGTGAGCAGCGGCCACCCGCGGCCGATCGTCTCCCGCGAGCCCGGGTCCACCGGCTCCCACTGGGTGCCGTCGGCCTTCTCCCCGTACCCGTCGAAGCTCGACCGGTGCCAGAACCGGCCGTTGGCGGTGTCGTAGGCCAGCTGCTCGTCGACCAGCCGCAGGGTGGTGGTCACGACCGGGTCGTCGGCGGGCACGACGCCCAGCCGGACCAGGTCGAGGAAGCTCGGGTCGAGCACCTCGCGCTGGTCGACCAGCGGGCCGCCGTCGGCGATCTGGATCTGCGTGCCCGCGTCGGCGTCCCCGTCGGCGGTGATGCGCAGGTGGTACGGGTCGGGCGACAGCGGGCCGGTGGTCGTCACCGTCCACTCCGCCAGGCCGGCCCGCCACTGGTCGGCAGTGGCCAGGTAGGTGTCGGCCCGGGTGTCGTCACCGTTGGCGCGGGCGATCTCGGCCGCGGTGACCAGGCCGGCGATCTCGGCGGCGATGGTGTTCGGCGACCACCCGCCGAGGTTCTCCCAGCGCTCCTGCTCGGTCTCGGGGCCCTCGGCCACGAGGAAGTCCGCCGAGAGCCGCACCCGCTCCCAGTCCTCCGGCCCGGTGCGGCCGAGCTGCCAGGCGAGCACGATCGGCAGGGCCACCTCGTCCATCTGCAACCCGCCGAAGACCGCCTCCCCGTCGAGGCGGGCGTTCTGCGGGAACGACCCGTCGGGACGCTGCTGCACCGTCCACAGGTGGTCCAGTGCCCGCTCGGCGGCGGCGACGTCGCCCATCGCGATCAGGGCGGTCGCGTGCTGGTACAGGTCGCGCGACCAGACCTCGTGGTAGACCGGGAAGTGCTGCAGCTCGTTCGCCCACGCCCACGGCTTGCCCGGCGAGGCGACGAACCCGCCGCGGAAGGTCTTGTCCTCGCTCGCCGCGACCACCATCGCCGACACGTCGTACTCCGTGCGCCACCGCCCGGCGCTGGCCGGGACGGGCGCGAGGCCGTCGAGGTAGTCGTGCCAGGCCTCGGTGTAGGCCGCCAGGGCGTCGTCGAAGCCCCGCTCCAGCGCGCGGTCGGCGGCCTGCGCGGCGTCGTCCTCCGTCGTCCCGAAGCCGAGCGACAGGGTGAGCTGCTGCCCGTCGCCGGTGCCGGTGAGGCCGGTGCGGCCGATCTGCACCACGTTGCCGGGGGTCGGGGCGTCCCAGGTGTCGTCGAGGACGTGGTCGTCGCGCAGGTCGGCCCAGCCGTCGCTGCGCTCCAGGTAGCCGCTGGAGGTGTCGGTGAGGCCGCCCGAGACGGTGACGGCGCTGCTCAGCGCACCGTCGGTCGCCAGCAGCCGCCCGTCGGCGGAGCGGCCGGTGTCGTCGTTGGCGTTGAGCCCGAGGCCGACGTCGTGGAGCAGGTAGACCTGGTACGGCTGCCCGTCGAGGGACTCGAAGCGCACGTCGACGAGGACCGCGGGCCGGTCCGGGTCGGTGGTGTAGGTCTTGGTGATCCGGTAGCGGCCGCTCTGCGCGGTGTTGACCTGGCGGTAGACCAGGGCCCGCGCGTCGACCAGCTCGACGACGGAGTCGGTGGCCTCGTCCTCCCGCTCGGCGAAGGTGGCGCCGTCGGTGACGACGAACTGGGTGTCCCGGGAGCTCGGCGTGTCGATCCGCGGGGCGTAGACCTCGCTGAGCGTGCCGTCGTTCAGCGTGTACCAGACCGTGCTGTCGAGGGCGCCGATCGCCGTCCCGAAGCCGTCCTTGTCCCCCGGCGACCAGTCGGCCGCCTCCCCGGGGTACCCGGGCGCCGCGTCCGCCGCCTGCGCCGACGCCGGCACCACCGCGCCGAGGACGAGGACGCCGGCGACCACGGCCCCGCTGACGACCGGCCGCCTGCCGGACCTCCTCGGCCGCGTCGCTCCGTGCGGGCGCCTGCGGCGCAGCGGGGTGTGGGGCAGGTCGTACGGGCTCACCGGCTGTCCTCCGTCCGGGCCGCCCCCGTCCGGCCGTCGTGTGATGTGCACCACACCGTAGGAGGGCTCGGAGGTCCCGGCCACCGGCCGGGCGGGCCGTGCACTCCCGCGGCGGTGCCCGGGCACCGCTGCAAGAGTGCACGGAGGGGTGCTACCGGCCGAGGATCCCGCCGATCGCGCCGCCGAGGCCGCCGCCCTCACCGCCGCCACCGCCGGTGACCATCTTGATCAGGTCGCCCGGGTCCAGGCCCAGGCTCTGCAGGATCCCGGCGTGCTGGTCGGTGTCGACCTGACCGGGCAGTTCCTGGTCGGCCTGCTGCGCCTTGGCGTCGTCGCCCTGGGAGCGCAGCAGCTGGAGGATCTGGTCCTTGTCGATCTGCATGACGCCCCGCTACCCACTCACCCGGCGGCTCGCACCACCCGGTCGGGCCGGACGACGGCGAAGCGGGCCCGTCCCGCCCGCAGCCACGCGGTGAGCGTGCCGTCGACGTCGTCCACCTCGGTGCGGCAGCCACCCGCGGTGACCGCCACGCGCCCCGGCGCCGCCAGCGCCACGACCGCGGTGCCGGTGCCGAGGACCTCGTCGAGCCGGCACTCCCGCCCGCCGGCGCGCACGCGGGCCCGCGGCACGAGGGTCCCGGCCAGCCGTCGGCCGGCACGGCCCCGCCGGTCGACCAGCGGCCCGGGGCGCAGCGCCGGCGTGCGGCTGTCGGTGGCGTAGGCGGCCAGCGCCGGCACGCCCGCCACGGCGGCGAGCACCACCCGGCGGACCGGCACCGCGCCCGCTCCCCCGCCGGTCATCAGCCGCCCGACCACCGCCGCGAGACGGACCAGCGCCCGGGCGTGCGGCTCGCGCTCGGCCCGGTGCGTGTCGAGCAGCTCCTCGCCGGCCGCGCCGCTGACGACGGCGGCCACCTTCCAGGCCAGCTGGTGCACGTCGCGCAGGCCCAGCGCCAGGCCCTGGCCGACGAAGGGCGGGGTGAGGTGGGCGGCGTCCCCGGCCAGCAGCACGCGGCCGCGCCGCCAGCGGTCGGCCACCTGCGCCCGGTGGACGTACTCGGTCGCGCGGACCACCTCGGCGTCCTGCGCCCCGAACGGCGCGAGCAGGTCCGCCAGCGCGACACCGGTCAGGTCCGCGGCCGTCTCGCCGGGCCGCAGCCGCGCCTCGAAGCGGTAGCGGTCGCCGTGGACCGGCATGAACGTCGCGGCGCGGTCCGGGTCGCACACCTGGTGCACGCCCGGCCACACCGGCAGCGGCACCCGCGCGCGCAGGTCCACGACCAGCCACCGGTCGGGCCGGCCGAGGTCGCGCATCCGCGCGCCCACCAGGCCCCGGACGGTGCTGCTCGCACCGTCGCACCCGAGCACGGCCGAGGCGACGACGTCCCGGCGCCGTCCGGTGGCCCGCTCGAGCACCGCCACCGTGACGGAGCGGTCCGCCTCGGCGAGCCCGACGACCTCCTCGCCGCCGCGCAGCTCGATGCCCGGGGTGTCGCGCACCGCGGCGCGCAGCAGCCGCTCCAGGTCGGGCTGGTGGAACATCGACGCCTGCGGCCAGCCGTGCCGCCCGGCGTCCCCGGCGCGGCGGAACTCGGCGAGCGTGCGGTGCCGCGCGTCGAGCAGCCGCAGTCCCGCCATCGGCCGGCTGACCTCCAGGAACGCCTCGACGACGCCGGCGTCGGCCAGCGCCCGCAGCGCCTCGTCGTCGAGGTGTACCGCCCGCGGCAGCCCGTACGGACGGGGCTGGCGGTCGAGCAGCAGGACGGGCAGGCCGCGCCGGGCGAGCAGCAGCGCGGCCGTGGTGCCGACCGGCCCGGCTCCGACCACCACGACGGGCGGGATGACCGGCTGCGACGACACGCCGCCCAGTGTCGCCGACCGCACCGGACCGGGCTGGCACAGTGGCCCGGCGATGGCACCGACAGACGCCCCCGCGCCGGTCGGGGGCCGCCGGTACGGCCGGACGCGCGGCGACCGCCGGCGCACGCTGGCCAGTGGGCTGGGGCAGACGCTGGTCACCGCCGGCGTCGTGCTGCTGCTGTTCGTGGTCTACGAGCTGTGGGTGACCGACCTGTCCTCCGCGCGCGACCAGGACCGGCTCTCCGACGAGTTGCAGACCGAGTGGTCCGCCGAGCAGCCCACCGCCGAGCAGCCCACCGCCGGGGTGCCCACCGTCCCCGCGGAGGTGCCGGTGGGCGAGCCGTTCGCGGTGCTGCACGTCCCGCGGCTGGGCGCGGACTGGTCGCGCGTCGTCCTCGAGGGGACCAGCGAGGACCATCTGTCCCAGGGCCCGGGCCACTACACCGGCACGGCGATGCCGGGGGCGCCGGGCAACGTCGCGCTCGCCGGGCACCGGGTGGGCCGGGGCTCGCCGTTCCACGACCTGGACCTGCTGCAGCCGGGCGACCCGGTCGTCGTCGAGGTGGCCGACGGGTGGTTCACCTACCGGGTGCTCGGCGACGCCTCCGGGGACCTGACCGTGCAGGACCCCAACGGCGTCCCCGGCCGGCAGATCGTGACGCCGGCCGACGTCGACGTCATCGCCCCGGTCCCCGGGGGCGCCGCCGACGCCGCGCCCGCCGGGTCCTACCTGACGATCACCACCTGCCACCCGCGGTACTCGGCGCGGCAGCGGCTGGTGGTGCACGCCGTCCTCGACGGCCCGGGCGTGACCCGGGCGGAGGCACCCGACGGGCCGCCGGCCCTCACCGAGGGCTGAGGAGGACCCCCGTGTACCGCTGGATCTGGCGGCACCTGCCCGGGGGGACGGCGACCCGTTCGGCGCTGTCCCTGCTGCTCGCGCTGGCCGCGGCGGCGCTGCTGCTGTTCGTCGTCTTCCCCTGGGTGGAGCCGCACCTGCCGTTCACCGCGGTGACCGTCGACCCCGGGCGCTGAACGGGACGTTGCAGTCCGTTGCGGCCCCTTGACGGCACCCGGTGCCGCGGTGAGTCTGTGGCCCGGCGCACACTCCAGCGGGGTGTGCCCACCAGGCTGCCCGCCAACGACGGCGGGCCGGACCGAGAGGACACCGGGTGAAGACCAAGGGCGCGATCCTGTGGGGCGTCGGCGAGGAGTGGTCGGTCGAGGAGATCGAGCTGGGTGACCCGAAGGAGGGCGAGGTCCAGGTCGAGCTGGCCGCCTCCGGGCTGTGCCACAGCGACGAGCACCTCGTCACCGGCGGCACCCCGGTCGCCTTCTACCCGGTCATCGGCGGGCACGAGGGCTCCGGCGTCGTCACGAAGGTCGGCCCCGGCGTCACCGGGCTGCAGGAGGGCGACCACGTCGTCACCGCCTTCATCCCCGCCTGCGGCCAGTGCCCGCCGTGTTCCAAGGGGATGCAGAACCTCTGCGACCTCGGCGCCAACCTGCTGGCCGGCACCTCGATCTCCGACGGCAGCTACCGCATCCAGGCCCGCGGCAAGGACGTCATCCCGATGTGCCTGCTCGGTACGTTCTCGCCGTACATGACCGTGCACCAGGCGTCGGTCGTCAAGATCGAGCCCGACATCCCGCTGGAGATCGCCGCGCTGGTCGGCTGCGGCGTCACGACCGGCTGGGGCTCGGCCACCAAGGTCGCCGACGTGCGGCCGGGCGAGAACGTCGTCGTCATGGGCGCCGGTGGCGTCGGCATGAACGCCGTCCAGGGCGCCGCGGCGGCCGGCGCGAAGCGGGTCATGGTCATCGAGCCGGTGGCGAAGAAGCGCGAGTGGGCGATGGACCTCGGCGCCACCCACGTGTTCGAGTCGGCCGAGGAGGCCACCGAGAAGGTCAACGAGCTGACGTGGGGCCGCATGGCCGACAAGACGATCATCACGGTCGGCGACATCCAGGGCGAGGACATCCAGACCGCGCTCAGCCTCACCGGCAAGGGCGGCCGCGCCGTCGTCACCGGCATGGGCAACGCCGCCAACACCGACGTCAAGCTCAGCCTGTTCGAGCTCACCCTGCTGCAGAAGGACCTGCAGGGCGCCATCTTCGGCGGCCTGGCCCCGCGGGCGGCGATCCCCGAGCTGCTCAGCCTCTACCAGGAGGGCCAGCTCAAGCTCGACGAGCTCGCCACCACGAAGTACAAGCTCGAGGACATCAACCAGGGCTACCAGGACATGCGCGACGGCAAGAACATCCGCGGGATGGTCGTCTACGGCGACTCCGACCGCTGACGCCGTCCCCGTGCCCGCCGGCGTCCCCGGCGGGCACGGGGAGCGGCCCCATCCGGTCCGGCCCTGGTGACCATCGGCTGCGTGCACGCGCCCGATGATCAGCCGTCCGTCCTGCCGGTGATCGACGCGGCAGCCGGCGACCTCAGCCCAGCAGGCGGGTGAGGGCGGGGCCGAGGTCCCGGACCGTCCGCACCATCTGCGCC
This sequence comes from Geodermatophilus sp. SYSU D00525, assembly GCF_054050475.1. Lineage (NCBI taxonomy): Bacteria > Bacillati > Actinomycetota > Actinomycetes > Geodermatophilales > Geodermatophilaceae > Geodermatophilus > Geodermatophilus sp. SYSU D00525. Next base: position 9,051 of record NZ_JBJGZK010000023.1, on the reverse strand, counting down.
GTCCCCGCGCCCCGCGCGGCCAGCGCGCGCGCCGCCGTCTCGGCCTCGGGCGTGGGCAGCGGGCAGAGCACGTGCAGCCGGTCGATGCCCGCGAGCGCGGTCTCCGGCGGGTCGCCGGTGGTGTGCAGGCAGTCCGACAGCAGCACGACCACCCGCTCGTCGGCGACCTCGGCGGCCAGCTGCAGCCGGGCCGCCCGCAGCGCGCCGGCGACGTCGGTCGTCCCGTGCCCGCGCAGGCCGAGCAGGTGGGTGACGACGTCCTCCGCGGCCCGCCGCTGCCCCGGGCGCTGCACGACGTCGACGTCCCGGCCGAAGGTGATCAGGCTGGTCCGCAGCCGCTCGTCGCCGGTGAGGACGACGCCGGCCGCCGCCACCGCCGCGATCGCCACCCCGAGCCCGGTCATCGAGCCGGAGGTGTCGACGGCGAGGCAGACCGCGCGCCGGTGCCCGGTCCACCGCCGCGTGACGAGGTCGCCGGGCTGCAGCGGCGTCCCGACGTCCCACCGGTCGAGCGTGCGGTCGAGGTCCAGGTCGCCGTCGCCGTGCCGGTCGGGCACCAGCCGCCGGGTGCCGCGGGTGCGCGACCGGCCCACCCGGCCGACCTGCACGAACACCCGCCCGGCCAGGCGCCGGGCGGCGGCGCGCAGCTCCCGGTCGGTGGCCGCGGCCAGGTCGGTCAGCAGCGCGGCCGCGGCGTCGGCGTCCTGGGCCATCAGCTCGGCGAAGGCCTCCTCGTCGAGCTCGCCGACCTCCGGGCTGACCTCCTCGAACGCGTCGTGGCGGGCGGCCATCTCGCGGCGGCCGGTCTGCCGGCGGCCGCCCCCGCCGCGGCGGTCGCGGCGCGGGGAGGAGGGGTCAGGGCCCGCCGGGAACTCCGGCGGGCCTCCTGCTTTTCCCTCGCCACCCCCCTCGGCGGGAGCGGGGGGCTCCTCCTCCTCCGGCGGTGGCGGCCCGTCCGGCGGCCACACGCCGTCGAGGATCTCGTCGATGACCGCCTCGGGCGTCCGCTCGACCCCCTCGGCGACCCGGATCCGGCCCGACAGCGCCGCGTACGCGGCGTCGCGGGCGGTCTCGCGGGCGCCGTCGACCCCCAGCCCGGCCTGCCCGCGCACGTCCAGCAGCCCGCCGAGCAGCAGCACCAGGTCGGTGGCGCCGCGCACCGACGAGCCCATCCGGACGTCGCGGTGCTCCCGGGAGGCCCGCACCAGCCGGACGGCGAGCCCGATGAGCGACGGCGGCGCGCCGGTCACCGCGGCGACGATGGCCCGCTCGGCGGCGGCGTCCTGGTAGCCGAGGACGACGCGGCACATGCGGTCGGCGATCGCCTGCCCGACGCGCGCGGTGCCGATGGCGTCGAACGGGTTCATCGCCGCGATCAGCCGGAAGCCGGCGGCCGCCCGCACGTGGCCGAGCCGCGGCACGGTGATCTCGCCCTCGGTGAGCACCGTGATGAGGACGTTGAGCGTCTCCTCGGGGATCCGGTTGAGCTCCTCGAGGTAGAGCAGGCCCGAGCCGCGCATCGCCGTCAGCAGCGGCCCGTCGGTGAAGCTGCCGGGCACGTAGCCCTCGGCCAGGACGGCGGCCGGGTCGTACTGGCCGATCAGCCGGGCCGGCGTCAGCTCGGCGTTGCCCTCGACGAACACGACCTCCTGGCCGGCCTCGGCGGCGATCGCGCGCAGCAGCGTCGACTTGCCGGTGCCCGGCGGCCCCTCGAGGACGACGTGCCGGTTGGTGCGCAGCGCGACGGTGAGCACCTCGCGCTCGCGGCGCAGCCCGATGACCGGGTGCGGCACGGTCGGCGTCACGCGGCTCCCCTCTGAGCACGGCGGTGGCTGTGAGGCAGGTTACGGACGGGGCCGCGGCAGCACGCGGCGGGCCTCGCCGGCGCGGGCCGGGTCGAGCGGGACGGCGCTGGTGAGGACGGCGGGGCCGAGCCGCAGGACGCCGTCGGTCAGCGGGGCGCAGCGCACCCCGCCGCGGCCGCGCATCCCCCGGTGCGCGCCGGGTGCGAGCACGGTGTCCAGCCAGGCGCACGGGTTGGCCGGCCGCCCGCCGCGCAGCACGACCACGCCCTCGCCGCAGTCGAGGGCGAACACCTCCCCGCGTAGGGCCTCCACCTCGGCGCTGCGCAGGACGACGTTGCGCCGGGCGAGCAGCGGGTCCAGCGGGCCAGCGCCGAGCTCGGCGGCCAGCGCCTCGACCGACTCGGCGGCGAGCACGGTGACGGCGGCGTCGCGGTGCGCGGGCCGGCCGGCGTAGCGGTCGCCGACGATGCCGTGCCCCGCGCGCACCTCCACCCGCTCCACCCGGTCGCCGTCCTGCGGCGGGACGACGCCGCCGGGCCGCCCGTCGTACCGGTGCACCGGCGAGACGAGCAGCCCCACCACCTCGACGTCGTAGCGGTACCCCAGCTCCACGCTCACCGGTCGATCATCGATCCCGCGCCCGCCGCGCTCCCCGGCCCCGGTGCAGGGGCCCGCGCCGAGCACCGGGGGCACCGGGTCCTCCCGTCAGCGGTCGACCAGCCCGTACTCGCGGGCCTCCTCGGTCGAGAGCAGGCGGCCGGCGCGCATGTCGGCGGCGACCTGCTCGACGTCGCGGCCGGTGGCCCCGGCCAGCCGCTCCTGCAGCCGGCGCAGCCGCCGGGCGTGCTCGGCGGCGAGGACCTCGACGTCCCGGCCGAGGCCGCTGCCCGGCGCCCGCGGCTCGGTCAGCTGGAACAGGGCGTGGGTCCCGGCGGTGCGCCGGTCGGCCACCGCGAGCACGGCGACCGCGGCGCCGGCGATCGTGCCGAGGCACGTGACGTGCACCGGGGCGCCCATGAGGTCGACCGCGTCGACGAGGGTCAGGGCGGCGTCGAGGTCGGCGCTCACGCCCGAGAGGCGCAGGTGCACCGGGTCGTCGCCGTCGGCGTCGAGCAACGCCAGCTCGGCGACCGCCCGGTTGACCGCGTCGGCGTCGAGCTCGCCGGCCAGCGTCACCATCCGGTGCTCGACCAGCCGCTCGGCCAGCCAGTCGGGCGAGCCGACGACGACGGACATCGTCGTCGCGCCCTGCCCGGGGACGGCGGGCGGCCGGGGCGGCGGCTGCCACGGGCTGCGCGGGTGGTCGGGCGGCGGCAGCGGGAACGGGGGCTCCGGCGGGAGGGGCGGCCAGGTGCCTGAGGGACGGGTCATCGTGCCTCCTCGGACGTGCGGACCTGCCAGTCGACGGTGCGGCCCAGGGCGGCCGCGTAGCGCTCCAGCGTCGACAGCCGCGCGTCCAGCTCCCCGCTCTCCAGGCGGGCGACGGCGGACTGCGACGTCCCCATGCGCGCCGCGACCTGCGTCTGGCTCAGCTCGCTCTCCCGGCGGAGCCGGACCAGCTCCTCGATCAGCCCGCGCCGGCGCTCACCCCGGTCCTCCAGGCCGGGGAAGCGGCTGCGGCGCGGCGGCGGCACACCGGGAACGGTATGCCTCTTCCGCTATGGGGACGACCCTCAGCGCTCCGCGGTGTGGTGGATCGGCCCCGCGGTGCCGCTCAACCGCTCGCCCGTGCCGCCCCAGCGCCCGGCGATGATCTCCGCGGCGATCGAGACGGCGGTCTCCTCGGGCGTGCGGGCCCCCAGGTCCAGGCCGATCGGCGAGGACAGCCGGGCCAGCTCGGCCTCGGACAGCCCCGCCTCGCGAAGCCGCTCGAGCCGCTCGTCGTGGGTGCGCCGCGAGCCCATCGCGCCGACGTAGGCGACCGGCAGCCGCAGCGCGACCTCCAGCAGCGGGACGTCGAACTTCGGGTCGTGGGTGAGCACGCACAGCACGGTGCGCTCGTCGATGCGCCCGGCGTCGACCTCGGCCTGCAGGTACCGGTGCGGCCACTCGACGACGACCTCGTGCGCGTCGGGGAAGCGGCGGGCGGTGGCGAACACCGGGCGGGCGTCGCAGACGGTCACCCGGTAGCCGAGGAACGCCCCCACCCGGGCGACGGCGGCGGCGAAGTCGATGGCGCCGAACACGACCATCCGGGCCGGCGGGGCGAACGAGGAGACGAACAGCGTCAGCTCGTCGCCGCGCCGCTCGCCGTCGTGGCCGTAGGTCAGCGTGCCGGTGCGGCCGGCGGCGAGCATGCCGCGGGCGTCGTCGGCGACGGCGTCGTCGAGGCGCTGCAGGCCGAGGGTGCCGGAGCTGCGGTCGGGCCAGAGCACCAGCCGGCGGCCGATGCGGTCCTCGGGCCCGCGCACGCAGGTGACGACGGCGACCGGCTCGTGCCGGCCCACCGACTCGGCGATCTCGCCGAGCTCGGGGAAGGACTCGCGCGAGACCGGCTCGACGAACACGTCGAGGATCCCGCCGCAGGTCAGCCCGACGGCGAACGCGTCGTCGTCGCTGACCCCGTAGCGCTCCAGCGTCGGGACGCCGGACTCGACGACGTCCCGCGCCTCCTCGTACACCGCGCCCTCGACGCAGCCGCCGGACACACTGCCGACCGCCGTCCCGTCGGGACCGACCAGCATGGCCGCCCCGGCCGGCCGCGGCGCGGACCGCCAGGTGGCGACCACCGTCCCCATCCCGACCGTCTCCCCGGCCTGCCACCAGCCGACCAGGTCGTCCAGCACCTCACGCACGCGAGATCACCCCAGACAGCTCCTCGAAGGCGGCCAGGCTGTGCCCGGACACGAACGCGTCGACCGACGGCAGCGCCGCCTGCATCCCACCGGTCAGCGGCTCGTAGCCGGCCCGGCCCTTGTGCGGGTTCACCCAGACGACGGCGTGCGCGAGCCGGCGCAGCCGCGCCATCTGCTCGCGCAGCAGGTCGGGGCTGCCGCGCTCCCACCCGTCGCTGCACACCACGACGACGGCGCCGCGGGCGGTCCCGCGCTGTCCCCACCGGTCCAGGAAGGCCTTGAGCACCTCGCCCAGCCGCGTGCCCCCGGACCAGTCGGGGATCGCGCCGCCGCTGGCCGCCAGCGCCCGGTCCGGGTCGCGCAGCCGCAGCTCGCGGGTCACCCGGGTCAGCCGGGTGCCGATGGTGAACACCTCGGTCGAGGCCGGCCGGGCGCGCACCGCGGCGTGCGCGAAGCGCAGCAGCGCGTCGGCGTAGGGACTCATCGAGCCGGAGACGTCGACCAGCAGCACCACCCGCCGCGGCCGCGGCCGCGCCCGCCGGTGCAGCAGCCGGGTGACCTCACCGCCGTCGCGCAGCGCCCGCCGCACCGTGCGCGCCGGGTGCACCGCGCCGTGCGGCGCCGGCCGGCGGCGGCGGGCCGGGCGCATCGGTGCCGCGGGCTGCACCAGCGCGAACAGCCGCCGCAGGTGCTCGCGCTCGGCCGGCGTCAGGTCGGCGACGTCGCGGTGCCGCAGCACCTCGTCGGCCGAGGCGGCGACGGCGAGGTCCGCCGGGTCCTCGCCCTCCTCGCCGCTGCCGCTGCCCTGGTCCAGCGGGGCGGTGACGGCGATCCGCGGCGGGGTGGCCGGACCGGTGGCCGTCGGCCGCCGGGGCGCCTCGCCGCCGAAGTACGCGGCGAAGGCGGCGTCGTAGCGGTCGAGGTCGTCCGGGCCCGAGCACAGCGTCAGCCGCCCGGCCCAGTAGACGGCGGTGGCGTCGAGGACGTCGAGCACCGCCACCGCCGACAGCATCGCCTCGACCCGGTCCGGGGAGGCGGCCACCCCGGCGGCGCGCAGCGTCCGGGCGAACCCCAGGACGACGGCGACGACGTGGTGACGTGCTGGAACGGCCCCGTCCGGAGGCTCGCGCCGAGCCTGCGAGGCGTGAGGGGGACGGGGTCCTTCATCCACCGAACAGCGCTCCGCGGGCCAGCGCGTGCACCCGGTCGGTGTCCTCGCGGTACTTGAGCACCGCGCCGAGGGTGCGGGCGGCGAGGTCGGGGTCGAGGTCGCGGGCGCCGAGAGCGTGCAGCGCGGTGGCCCAGTCCATCGCCTCGGCGACGCCCGGCGGCTTGAGCAGGTCCAGCGTCCGCAGCTGCGCCGTCGCCCGGGCCACCTCGCGGGCCAGCTGCTCGGTGACCTCGGGCAGCCGGGTGCGCAGGATGGCGACCTCGCGGTCGAAGTCGGGGTGCTGCAGCCAGTGGTAGAGGCAGCGGCGCTTGAGCGCGTCGTGCACCTCGCGGGTGCGGTTGGAGGTGAGCACCACCAGCGGCGGCACCTCGGCGCGCACGGTGCCCAGTTCCGGGATGGAGATGGTGAAGTCCGACAGCACCTCGAGCAGGAAGGCCTCGAACTCGTCGTCGGCGCGGTCGACCTCGTCGACCAGCAGCACGCTCGGGGAGTCCTCCAGCGCCTGGAGGAGCGGGCGGGCGAGCAGGAACCGGCGGTCGTACAGCGAGGCCTCGAGCGCCTCGGTGTCGCCGGTGGCGTGCGCGGCCTCCGCGGCGCGCAGGTGCAGCAGCTGGCGGCCGAAGTCCCAGTCGTAGAGCGCCTGGCTGGCCTCCAGGCCCTCGTAGCACTGCAGGCGGTACAGCGGGCGGCCGGTGACCTCGGCCAGCGCCCGGGCCAGGGCGGTCTTGCCGACGCCGGCCTCGCCCTCGAGGAACAGCGGGCGACGCATGACCAGCGCCAGGTAGGCGGCGGTGGCCAGGCCCTCGTCGGGCAGGTAGCCGGTCCCGCGCAGCGCCGCGGCCAGCTCGTCGGGTCCGCCGGGCAGGGCGCCGGTCCCGGGGAGCTCGGTCGTGGTCTCGGTCACGCCGCCGAGCATCCCACCTGCGCAGGTGGGCGACACGCCACGGTCCCGGTGCCCGCAACGGTTGCAGACGTCACGGTGGCCGGCCGGGAGTCATCGTCTCCGGCCGGCCACCGCCGTCTGGTGCGCCCGGTCAGGACCGGGCCGTGGTGCTGTTACCGGTTCAGCGACCGATCTTGCCGTCGTTGTCGCGGTCCAGGGCGTCCTTGGCCTTCTGCACGAGGCTGCGGTCGTCCCCGGTGGTGCCGGTGGTCGTCCCGGTCGTGGTGCCGGCGACGCCCGTGGTGCCGCCGTCGACCTCGATCTCCTCCTTGCGCACCTGCTCGGAGACCTGCTGCTGCTCGGTCACCGTCTGGGTGTCCAGGCGGACGCGCTCGACCGGCGTGGCCTCCTTGGACACCACGGGGCGCTCGGCGTGCAGGACGACCTCGTGCTCCTCCTCGGAGATGGCCGGCCCGTCCATCGCGTTGCCGATGTTGGCGTCGGTGATGGGCTCGCGCTCGACCCGGACCTCCTCGTGGGACACGGGGACGGTCTGGGTCACGTTCTCCGTGACGACGTACTTCCGCAGCCGCGCCCGGCCGGCCTCGACGCGCTGGGTGCCGACGTTGAGGTGCTCCTCGGAGCGGGTCATGGCGTTGTCGGTCGTCGGGCCCGAGGTGTCGTGGCCGACGGCGCCGCGGACGTCGTCGTGGACGCCGTCACGGTCGCGGTCCCGGACGGTGCCGGTGCCGGCCGTCGTCAGGTCCTGCTGGGACCGGCTCTGGTCCATCGAGTAGGTGCCGGCGGTGCCGACGTCCGTCGTGGTCTGCGTGGTGGTCTGCGTGCCCGAGCCGAAGCCGAGGCCGTAGTACCGGTACAGCTCCTGCTCCTCCTGCGGGGACAGGTGCCCGTCCGTGTCGATCTTCGGGGCGTCCTTGACCTGGGCCTTGCTGACGCGTACGCGCAGGCCGTCGTTGGTCAGGTCGGCGTCCCGCAGCGGGACGAAGGACTCCTTGGTGCCGAACAGACCGGTGCGCACCGTGGCCCACTCGGGCTGACCGGTCTCGTCGTCGAGGTAGACCTCGGAGGCCGAGCCGATCTTCTCGCCGGCCTCGTCGTAGACGTCCTGTCCGATCACGCGGCTGATGGTGTCGGTGCCGATCATCGTCGCTCTCGCTCCCATCTGAGCTGTGGTGTGACGGTCGGGTTAATGGGTGACCGGGCTCGGCGGAGCGAAACGACGGAGATCGATTGGGACGCTTCGGTCGCTGAGCGTGTGCCGCGCCGGTCGCGTGGGTTCCGGCGGCCGGGATCGCGTTTCCGCAGGTCAACGGGGCATCCGTGCATCCCCCGCCGTCGTCGACCCATCGCGACGTCCCGTGACTCTCTGGAATCAGCCGGTCGCCCGGGCGTGTCGCGACGCGACCTCACACGGCCCGCTCGGCGCGTCTGCCGGGCTCGCGCGCGGTCATCGGCTCTCCTGGGAACCGTGCCGCCGCGTTCCCCCTACGACAACCTGGTGCACCCCCGCACGGTCAAGAAGCCGCCGCCGCAGGTGGCCGCCGAGCGCGACCTCGTCGTCGAGGACCCCAGCTCGGGGTTCGTCGGTGCCGTCGTGCGCTGCGAGAAGGACGTCGTCCACCTCGAGGACCGGTTCGGGAAGGTCCGCGCCTACCCCCTCGGCCCGGGCTTCTGGGTCGACGGGCGCCCGGTGGTGCTCGTGCGCCCGACGCCGGAGGGCCCGGTGACGCCGACCCGCAGCGCCTCGGGCTCGACCTACGTGGCCGGTGCGCGCGCCCGCGTCGCCCGCGAGGGCCGCATCTACGTCGAGGGCAAGCACGACGCCGAGCTGGTCGAGAAGGTCTGGGGCCACGACCTGCGCATCGAGGGCGTGGTCGTGGAGCCGCTGCACGGGGTCGACGACCTGCCGGGCATCGTCCGCGAGTTCCGCCCGGGTCAGGGCCGGCGGCTCGGGGTGCTGGTCGACCACCTGGTGCGCGGGTCGAAGGAGTCGCGGATCGCCGAGCAGGTCACCGGCGAGCACGCGCTCGTCGTCGGCCACCCGTTCATCGACATCTGGCAGGGGGTCAAGCCCTCCGTCGTCGGCATCCGCGCCTGGCCGGAGGTGCCGAAGGGCGAGGACTGGAAGACCGGCGTCTGCCGCCGCCTGGGCTGGGAGGACGACACCGGCTACGTGTGGGCGCAGCGCATCCTGGCCCGCGTGCGGACCTGGACCGACCTCGAGCCCGCGCTCATCGGCCGCGTCGAGGAGCTCATCGACTTCGTGACGATGGACTGACCCCGCACGCCCCTCCCGGGGGGGGGGGGGGGGGGGGGGGGGGGGGGGGGGGGGGGGGGGGGGGGGGGGGGGGGGGGGGGGGGGGGGGGGGGGGGGGG